>NZ_RXFM01000001.1 GCF_003953955.1 Candidatus Aquarickettsia rohweri
CTACAAGAATTCTGTGCCATTTATAAAATGTACTTCTCGGCACATTCTTTTGCTTACAAAATTCATATTTACTTACATTACTTTTTTTATATTCTTCTACTAGCTCTTTCCATTTTTCATTACTTATTCTTTTTTTCTTTTTTTCTAATAGCATCATTAGCCTCTATTTTTTTAGGCTTTTGTTCTACCACTTATTTTTATTCTTGCCTAGATGCCCTTATTTTAGCTCTTACGATATAATACCTATCAAACGTTAAAATTAGGTTAAGGTTTTTAGAAAAAACGTTAAGATTACGTTAAGGTTTAATATTTTGGAAAATTTCTAAATTTAAAACTTAATTTATTAGATTGAAAAATCTTCTTTTTATTGATATTTATTAAACAAAAATTTCTTTTATGATAAAATCTTATTCATGGGATGAATACTTTATGACTCTGGCTTATTTAGTTTCAATGAAAAGTAAAGACCCTAGCACTAGGGTAGGGGCAGTGATAGTTGGAAAAGATAATGAAATAATTTCCACTGGTTATAATGGATTGCCTAGAAATGTTGAAGATAAAATAGATAGATACGTAAATAAAGACTATAAATATCTTTCATCTAATCATGCTGAAGAAAACGCTATCTTGAATTGTGCAAGAAATGGTGTGTCATCTAAAAATTGTTCTATATATACACCTTGGATTCCCTGTTCAAGATGTGCAAAAAGTATCATACAAGCAGGAATTAGTGAGGTAATATACGATGAAAATTTTCCAGGAAATGATGTAAATAATCAAAATGAAGTTTGGAAACAGAGTATTGAGGTATCTAATGAAATATTACTTGAAGCTAAAGTAAAAATAAGAAAATTTAATGGGAAGCTAATTAAAATCAAAGGTTTATATCAAGAAGAAGAGTTTGATTTAATTTAATAAAAAATATCTTTAAAAGCTTTATGCTCCTATTTTTAGCATTATTGATATAGATTGATTTTGCATGTTGGTTGTGCTAAATTCCCTAATATTTCCATAATTTATATTATTTAATTTGTGAATAAAATAAAAAAAATACTTATTGCTAATCGTAATGAAATTGCTTGTAGAATAATAAAGACAGCAAGTAAACTAGGTATAAAAACAGTAGCTGTATATTCAGATGCTGATAATAATGCACTTCATCTAAAATATGCAGATGAAGCTATATATATTGGTAAGTCACCAGCAACTCAAAGTTATTTAAATATAGATTCAATATTAAAAGCAATAAAAATTTCTGGAGCTGATGCTGTTCATCCTGGATATGGATTTTTATCTGAAAACTACGAATTTGCAAAATTAATGGAAAAATCAGGTACTAATTTTATAGGCCCATCTGCAATTTCCATAAAAAAAATGGGAGATAAAATAGAAGCAAAAAAATTAGCAAAGTCAGCAGGGGTTAATATTATACCAGGTTATATTGGGGCAATAAAATCTGAAAAACATGCTGTTAAAATTGCTAAGAGTATTGGTTATCCTATTATGTTAAAAGCTGCCGCAGGTGGTGGAGGTAAGGGTATGAGAGTTGTTAATAGTGACGATGAAATGCAACAGGCTTATCGCTCAACTAAAAATGAAGCTAAAAATAACTTTTCAGACTCAAGGACTTTTATTGAAAAGTTAATTATAAAACCAAGGCATATAGAAATACAAGTTTTAGCAGATAAACATGGTAATTATGTATGTTTAGGAGAGAGGGAATGCTCAATACAAAGACATAATCAAAAAGTAATTGAAGAAGCACCTAGTTCTTTTGTCACCCCTAAAATTCGAAAAAAAATGTATGCCCAGTCAGTTGCATTGGCTAAAAAAGTTAAATATTTTTCAGCTGGTACAATTGAGTATATTGTAGATCAGATGGGAAATTTTTATTTTCTTGAAATGAATACTAGATTACAAGTTGAGCATGGAGTAACAGAATTAATTACAGGCATAGATATTGTTGAGCAAATGATCAGAATTGCTGAAGGAAACAAGCTTCCATTTAAGCAAAAAGATATAAAATTAAATGGATGGGCAATGGAATCAAGAATTTATGCTGAAGATGCAACTTGTGGATTTTTACCATCAACAGGTAGAATTATTGGTTACAAAGAACCAAAACTAAGTGAGAATGTTAGGTTGGATACTGGAGTATATGAGGGTGGTGAAGTAAGTATGTTCTATGATGCAATGATTGCAAAATTATGTACGTATTCAGAAAATAGGGTAAAAGCAATTGATTTAATGAAAAATTCTCTTGGAGAATTTATAATAAGGGGGGTTTCGCATAATATTAATTTTTTACAAGCTATATTAAATAATGAGAAGTTTATTGCTGGTAATATTTCTACAAATTTTATCCAGGAAGAATATAGTGAAGGTTTTTCTGGAGCTGAGTTAAATAGCGAATTAAGTTCAGTTATATTATGTGCTTCAGTATTTATTTTTATTCAGAATATAAAAAGAATGTCGCATGTAAGCGGCCAGCAAAGGGGTATGTTTAGGGCAATAGGCACAAGGTGGGTAGCTAAATTAGATGATATGAGTTATCCTGTTACAGTAAGAAATCATAATAATGGATTAAAAATTACTTTTGAAAATAGAAAGTTTTTTATTACAAGCAATTGGGAAGTGGGAAGAAGGCTATTTCAATGTAAAATAAATGATAAGGATTACAGTTTGCAATTGGAAAAAATTAGAGATTTTTATGATATAGTATTTATGGGTTCTAAAGTTAGAACTAGATTGCTATCTCCTAGAACAGCTGAATTATATAAATTTATGAAGCCTATTTCTAGGGATTCAAAAGAAAATAATTTGATAGCAACTATTACTGGTTTAATCAAAGAAATAAAAGTAAAATCGGGAGATAGTATAAATAAAGGTCAATCATTAGTAATACTAGAAGCCATGAAAATGGAAAATACTCTAATTAGCCCTATAGATGGCATTGTTAAAAAGATTTGTTGCAAGGCTGAAGAAACAGTGTTAAGCGGAGATATTTTAATAGAAATTGAAGAAGATAAGGATGCTAAATAAATTTGATTTTTAGTTAAAAAGTATATGCTATAATTACTATAATTTTTAGTACAGCTAAATTGATATAGTATATTTATAAGGATAGGGTATTAAATGGTGATTAAAGTAGTTCCATATAGTTCACTCTGGGTTAAGGTATTTCAGGAAGAAGCAAATATAATAAAAGACAGATTAAAAGAAAAGTGTTTAGATATCTACCATATAGGTTCTACATCTGTTTATGGTCTAATTGCTAAGCCAAGCGTTGATATATTATGTATTGTTGATAAATTAAACGATAGTTTAATTTTAGAATAAGTAGGATTTGAGTTCAGGGGGGAGATTAATGTTCCTCTCCATTATTATTTCCGTAAAAATAAAAAAATTAATCTACATGTTACTGAATTAGATCATGGTTTTATCAAGTTAAATTTATGGTTTCCGTAATTACTTAATGGTTCACCAAGATATAGCTTTACAATGTAAACGCTAAAATATCCCCATCCATTATATTATTTTCAAACTCCTCTCCTACTACCTGACTAAGCTTATCTATTGATTTGCGCATATCACATGCTTGATTATATATAAATATTTTGGTTCTTATACTTCCTATTAACATTCTAAAATTCCTACTATCGCTTTAATCTCTTCTATTTTGCATCCTTTATTAAACCCTATTCTTATCCCCTTTTTACTTTCTATTATCATCTCTGATTTTATTTCTTCACTTCTTTCTTCTTCGCATTCTTTCACTCTTATTGGTATAAATTTATTTTTTACTGTATTTCTTTTATTTCCTACAAGAATTCTGTGCCATTTATAAAATGTACTTCTCGGCACATTCTTTTGCTTACAAAATTCATATTTACTTACATTACTTTTTTTATATTCTTCTACTAGCTCTTTCCATTTTTCATTACTTATTCTTTTTTTCTAATAGCATCATTAGCCTCTATTTTTTTAGGCTTTTGTTCTACCACTTATTTTTATTCTTGCCTAGATGCCCTTATTTTAGCGCTTACAATACAAGATGATATTTTTCAGGAAATTATTTAGGTAAATTTCATTTTTATACAATAAAATACATTTTAATTATTATATATGATTTATTTTATAATTTTAAAATGATATACTTTAAAGTGTCCAGTTTATATAAGTTTAATTTTATTTTTGTGAATTAGACTTTTTGTTGAATTATAAATACTATATTATAGTGGGGTTATTATGGGGAAATCAGAAAAACAAGAAGCTATAAGTGAATTGCACGGTCTATTTCCTGAACTTATGAGAGAATATGATCAAATGCAAGTTTCAATTGATCAAAGAATAGAGTCAGCTCTTATTCCAAACAATTTAAAGCTTCAAGAAGTTAAAAGAAACGTTCTTGATGATAGGGAAAGTGATTTCCCAGGTTTTATGCAGATTCAAGCATATGAAAGTCTTGAGAGTGCTGAACAAAAAATACGTGATGATGTTGATAAAGCAGTAGGAAAAGTTAGGGGAATTGGAAGAATTATTGAAAGAGATTGTGAAAGAAATCTAAATAAGGGGTTGAGAGAAATTGAAAATTCCCCACAAACATCAAATTTTAATAAAAGCCTTAGAGAAGCTATAGAAAAGACACAATCTAAAATTGATGAATTAGAAAAAGCCTACAGCCATAGAGGAGGAGAAAATGGAACAATGCAAGAAGTCAAAGCTGAGCTCAGAAAACAAGAAATAATTCTTCAAAAATTAATGTCCATATCACCAGAGAAGCAGTTTGATAAATCAGTAGAAAAACTTTATTTAAAGATGGATAAAAATTGGGAGAAAATGAGAGCTGATGTTCGGTCATCCAAAGCAAAGTATTTCTTAGATATTGAGAATGCTCGTGAAGAAGAGAAAAAAAGAGAAAAAGCCTCAATTAGAAGGGAAATATATAGCTCATTTCCAGATGTAAAAAAATTAAATAATGGTATGGAGGGTTTTTTTAAAAAATCTAGAAGTGCAGTCCGCAGTGAAAATCAATCAAGAGTTGAGAGTTTTGATATTAGTAAAATTCAATTTCCAGAGATTGGATATGATGATACTCCAAGAACTGTAAGAGACAAAATAGACGGATATATCAATGGAGCAGAAGAAATACTAGAACGGAGTAGAAGAATTGCTGAAAGAGATTGTGAAAAAATCTGGAGAAAAGATGCTTTAAATGCAGCAGATAAGTTATGGAATAAAATGAATGGAGATGAGCGTATTCAAACAGCAATAGATAGTACTAGAGAAAAAATAAGTGAATTAGAGAAAGATAAAGTTAGTAATAAAGCTGCTTTAAGAAGGCAATATAATATCCTAGAAGAATTACAAGAAATGAGTAAAGAACAACAATTTGATAGAGCTTCTAGCAAACTTTATAATGAAATGTCAGAAAATTGGGAAGAATTGAGAAGTGGTGTTAGATCGTCAGTAGCAGCAGTAGTTTCAGAAAAAGCTAAACTACGTCAAGAAGAGGTAAGCAAAGTAACTGGCAACCCTTTTATGGTTGCTATATATGGATTTGGAACAGCAGCATCAATCGCTTCTTTTAATCCTGTCTTAACACCTTTTGCAGGTCCAGCTGCAAAAGCAGCTTTTATTACACATACAGCAGTATCCTTTGGAACTGATCTTCAAGCTAGAGCCGGGCTCAACCATAAGCTAAATACAGAATTAGCTAAAAGAGCAAAAGAACTTGACAGCTTTAAAGATCATGCGCCAAACAGAGGAGATCAACAAAATACAGAACAAGAAATTATGGAAATAGCATCAGTACGTACTTTATTTCCTGATTTAGCAGATACATATGATGCAATGCAGCAAAATTTAGAGAATGCTGTAGAGTTAGGCATCGAAAAAAATAGGGAAAAATTTGAAGATATTGATGAAATAATTAAATTTCCTGAGATATGGCATAACGCAACTTCAAAAGATATAGAAAACAAATTAAGAGATTATCTTAACGCTGTGGAGAATCAATTGAATAATAAAACAAGTGAAGCACTTGAAACCTGTAAAAATGAGTGGGATAAAGAATTAGTAAAATTTAATCATTCTGCACAAAAGTCAGAATTTGATAATCAGTTAAAGGCAGCAATAAAAACCACTCAGGAAAGAATAGAAGCTTTAGAAGAAGCATATAACAACGGAAACAAAGATATGGAGGCTGCACTTAAAGAACAACAAAATGTCCTTAAAGGTCTGGAATCAATGGAGGTACAGAAACAGATTGATGATATCTCCAAAGATTATTACCAAAAAGTATTGAGGGATTGGGATCTATTACAATCAAGTATTAGATCATCTGTAATGGGAGTGATTACAGAAAAAGCAAGATTATATGAAGCAAAAGCAGCAAATAGGCAAGATGATCCTTATATGGTTGCTCTAGGCTATGCTTCCATGGTAGCAACCGGAGCTGGATTTGCTTTAGGATATTCTGATCTAGATCTTGGAACTAAAATTTATGAGGCAGGTTCAGTAGTTGATACCATTTATACTGGTGGATCCATAACACCTCTGATATCCTCTGATGAGGTAGACAGATCTATTGCGGAAAAAACACGTGTTGCAGGCCAAGAAGTAGAATCTCTAGGAAATTCACTAAAAAAGCAAGATAATAATCAATCAAAAGAAACAACTTTTGTAGAAAGGGTTAAGGGACCATTAACTGACAAACCAGGACAAGTAACGAATTTAGTAAATAAAGTCACGCCTAGAGAAAATTTTCATGTACCAACAGGCAAGACCAATGCTGCAGAACGGTAAGAAGATAAACAAGAAAGAACTGTAAAATTATGCTATAATCAAATGCATAAAATTGACTCGTACATAAATTTTAGGTAAAAACATAACTTATGTATTATATTTATTAGGTGACGGGCTTGAGATACAACTAATATCATAAACGCTAGATATATTTATTTTAACCTATTTTTCCTTTTCAGCCTTCTATATTTTTTAATTATTACAAATATTATTTTGTGCAAAATTAACGTAGTTTGTTACTACTATACTGTAGCATCAACCAAATCATTATAATACATACAATCTTGATATTGCTTACTATAGCTTTCATAACATTGACAAGTATAACTTAATTTAGTACCTGAATTTTGAATTTCATCAATTTGAGTATACATAGGATTTTTGTCAATATTTTTTTGATTATAAGCTATTATAAAAGGCTCTATGTAACTACTATAAACTTCTACATCAAAAGAATCATAATACCACTTTTCCTCTTGTTTTGTAGCCTTATTTATTTCTTTATCTAATAACAATATGTTTCCAGTACGTGAATCTATACCTACTACAGAAAATACATTAGTTTCTGAAAGCAAATTATCTGTATTTGGTTTTATGTTAATGTTAGTAAAAAAATTTTCAATAAAATCAACTAATTTTTTTGGTAAACGCTAAAATATCCCCATCTTGACAAGTATTATCCGCCTTTCTTTGGGTTTCTTAAGTTTTTTGATAATTCTAAAAAAAATTTAATTTGATGATATTTTTTTATCAATATTATATGGAAGTAAATTTACTAACTCTTTTGGATCAGAATAATCATGAATATGATTCAGCAAATATTTTAAATAATCATAAGGATTAATCTTATTTACTTTGCAAGTTTCAATGTATTCGTAGCAATCTAGTTATCTAGTCTTTAGCAAGTAGTGCATTTGCAAAATCTTCTGCAGAAAATGAGTTCAAATCGTCGATTACTTCTCCAATACCTACGTAATAAATTGGTATCATGAATTTTTGTGTGATAGGAACAATGATTCCAGCTTTTGAAGTTCCATCTAGTTTAGTGACTATAATGCCGTTTATATCGACAATGCTTTTAAAGCTTTCAACTTGTTTTAATGCTGTTTGACCAATGGTTGAATCAATTACTAATAAATTTAAATTAGGAGAAGAGCTATCAATCTTTTTTAAAACATTAATAATCTTTTTTAACTCGTTCATCAGGTCAATTTTATTATGCATCCTACCTGCAGTATCTATAAGCAACACATCATAATTTTCTGCTTTGGCTTTACTTAAAGATTTATATGCAATACTTGCTGGGTCAGAATTTTTTTCACCGATAACAATATCGCAATTAGCTCTTTTAGCCCAAACCTTTAATTGTTCAGTTGCAGATGCTCTAAAGCTATCACATGCAGCAATTAGTACTCTTTTTCCATTTTGTTGCAATTTATAGGCAATTTTGCCTAGAGATGTGGTTTTGCCACTGCCATTTATTCCGGAAAAAATGATTGTATAAGGAGAATTTGAATTAGGTATATCTAGTTTTTTTGTGTATGGTTTTAGAATATTGCTTATTTCACTTGTAACGGAGTCAAAAACTATGTCTTGGGAGATATCTTCATTAAAGCTTTTTTTAGATAATTTCTCAATAATTTCATTTGTAAATTTCACACCTAAATCGCTTGATATTAATATATCTTCTATATCTTGAAGTATTTCTTTACTTGGTCGATTTAATGAAAATACTTTTTTAATATTTGTTCCAATATTATTTGAAGTTTTACTTAAACCACTCGTTAATTTGCTTATCCAATTTTTCATTTTATAATTTAAATACGTTAGAAATTGTATAACTAACATAAATACTTATTATTAAAAATACTGAAAGCATATTATTAAATAAAATATTGAATAAATTTATTCAGGTGGTTAAAATAAATGAAAGATTTTATTAATAAAAAGTATGTTTGTGTTATGTTTGAAAGTATAAGTGCGGAATTTTTATCAAGGATACAGTTTGCATTTGTTATTTCGTTTCATATAATATTTCCATCTTTTACGATAGGCTTAGCTAGTTTGTTGGCTGTACTAGAAGGTCTGTGGTTGAAGACAAAGCATCCAGTGTATATTGAGATTTATAAATTTTTGGTAAAAATATTTGCTGTTAGTTTTGGTATGGGAGTTGTAACAGGTGTTGTTATGTCTTATCAATTTGGTACAAATTGGGCAATTTTTGCAGATAAAACAAGCAATGTTATTGGTCCTTTATTAGGGTATGAGGTATTAACAGCGTTTTTTCTTGAATCAACTTTTTTAGGAATTATGCTATTTGGTTGGGGAAGAGTTAGTAATAAAATACACTTTATTTCAACTTGTACCGTTGCTATAGGGACACTAATTTCAGCATTTTGGATACTAGCAGCTAGCAGTTGGATGCATACCCCAGCAGGTTATGAAATTATGGAAGATGGAGTGTTTTATCCAAAAAATTGGCTTGATATTGTATTTAATCCATCTTTTTCACATAGATTTTTCCATATGATTTTTGCAGCCTATTTAACTACTGCTTTTGTGATAGCAGGAATTGCATCATATTTTTTGTTAAAAGGTAGACATCTAAAGCATGCTAAAATTATGCTTACTATGTCAATATTTTTTACTGTAATATTGGTGCCAATTCAAATATTTGTTGGAGACAGTCAAGGGCTAAATACTAAAAAATATCAGCCAGCTAAAATTGCAGCTATGGAAGCAGTTTGGGAAACAGAAAGAGGCGCTCCCTTAACTTTATTTGGCATACCAAATGAAGAAAAGATGGTGACAGAATATGCTATTAAAATTCCAAAGCTTGCTAGTATAATTTTAACTCATTCTTTAGATGGTGAGATTAGAGGATTGAAAACATGGAAAAAAGAAGACAGGCCTCCTGTAATTCCAGTGTTTATTGGTTTTAGAATAATGGTTGGAATAGGTATATTAATGTTTTTTACTACATATCTTGGTCTTTATTTATTCTTTAAGAAAAAGTTATTTTTATCAACTAAGTTTCATAAGTGGTGCATGTTAATTTCACCAATAGGATTTATAGGGATATTATCTGGCTGGTTTGTAACAGAAATTGGTAGGCAGCCATATGTGGTGTATGGTTTGATGAGAACTTCGCAAGCAGCTTCAAATATCACTGCTCATGAGGTTTTATTTACTCTTATATTATTTATTGTTGTTTATGTTTGCTTGGTAAGTGCAGGCATATATTATATTTTTAAACTGATTAAGAATGGAATAAAAGAAGGTGAATGGCTAAAGAAAAGAAGAATTAATTTAGAAAGTAATAGTGTTAAGAGTATTTTTATAAAAACATATAGTAAAGTGTAAATTATGTTAGATTTTTCAGGTTTCTTAAATTTACCTATAATATGGCTGGTGATATTGGTTGTTGCTATATCACTTTATGTAATTCTTGATGGGTTTGATTTAGGTGTTGGAATATTACTGCCGTTTGCTCCAACGGATAATTGTAGAGATACTATGGTTAATTCTATTTCGCCATTTTGGGATGGTAATGAGACTTGGTTAGTTTTAAGTGGAGGGGTGCTTTTTATAGCCTTTCCTCTTGCTTATTCCATTGTAATACCTGCTTTATATCTGCCAATTATTCTAATGTTAATTGCATTGGTATTTAGAGGTATGGCGTTTGAATTTAGATCTAAATCTGGTTTGAAAAATAAAAAGATGTGGAATGTATTGTTTCATTTTGGTTCTTTGACAGCAACTTTTTTTCAGGGAGTGATTTTAGGTACGATAGTGCAGGGCTTTGAGGTAGAGGGTAGATTATTTGTTGGAGGCAGTTTTAGTTGGCTATCAGCATTTTCTATTACAACAGGTATAGCACTTATTTTTGGGTATGTATTACTTGGAGCTACTTGGTTAATACTTAAAACTGAAAATGAAACTCAAAGATGGGCTAGAAAATGTGCTTTATATTCAATGATATATGTTCCAATATTAATGGGTATAGTCAGCTTATGGTTGCCATTTATTGATAGTGATATATTTAATATTTGGTTTAAAATTCCTAATATTCTTTATTTAATGCCAGTACCAATACTTACAATTTTGACTACATATTTTTTATATAAAGCTATTACTGAAAAGAATGAGCTGTTACCATTTTTATTAAGTATTTTGTTATTCTGTTTTGGGTTTATTGGATTTGGTATTTCATTATGGCCATGGGCGGTTCCAAGAAAATTAACAATTTGGGAAACTGCTGCTGCTCCTGAATCACTTTCTTTAATGTTAGTGGGTGTTGTTATAATTTTACCAATAATTTTAATTTATACAGGTTATAGCTATTATATTTTTAGAGGAAAGAGTACAAAAAATAAGTTGTACTAGGTATTTTTTATTTATACTTTCACTTTACTAAAGATTTAGTATAGACTTTTATTAATATAAACAAAAAGTGGTATTTCTTTATGAAGGAATACAGTGATAATAAAAAAGTAGAGGACTTAGATCCTAGGGTTTTGTCTGAAGCAATTGAAATCGCTAGAAAATTGCAATCTAGTTCATCAGAAGGTAATTTTTCAGAAAAAGATTTAACGCAGCACAAGAAGGTTATTGCTAAATTATTAGAATATTTGATATTAAATCAGGATAATCCAAATATAGATTTATCGTTGATAGAATTTTTAGAAAAAGCATTGGGTATTACGAAGTCAAAAGAAAAAGATAAAAAGAAAGAACATGAAGAAGAAAAAGAAGAGGAATTATCAGAAGAGCAAAGGAAAATACGCTATCAGCAAATTATGTATGAAGCATATAAAATTTTAAATCCAGAAAGAATAGCAGGAGAGACAAGTTTGGAAAATTTTATATCTAATGTTATAACAAGGGGAATTGAAGTCGCGAGGGAATATGATGGAGCGCAGTATGAAAAGGATTTTTCTAAAAAAGAAATTGATAATCTAGATTCTTACAAGGAAAGCTTTGTTGACAAATTGAAATCCTCTGGTCATAAAGGTTTTGGAAGGGGCTTATAAATTATTCAATTATAATATTCTATACTAGATTTTAGCGTATAATCTGTTATATTTCATTTCAATGTAATGTTAAAAAGTAATGCAGAATAAAAATTTATATATCAAGACATATGGTTGTCAGATGAATGTTTATGATTCATTAAAGATGGGGAATTTATTAAAACCACATGGATTTAGCATTACTAATGATGAAAAAAATGCAGACTTAATTATTTTAAATACATGTCATATAAGAGAAAAAGCATCAGAAAAAGTATATTCTGAATTGGGTAAAATAAAGGAAAATAATTTTGGAATAAAGCCAACGGTTGTTGTTGCAGGATGTACTGCACAAGCTGAAGGGGAGCAAATTTTTAAAAGAGCAAAGAACGTTGATATAGTTGTTGGTCCTCAATCTTATCATAATTTACCTAAATTACTAGAAAGGGTGAAACGTCAAGAGAAATTGGTGATAGATTTAGATTTTGATGAAGAAAATAAATTTGATAAAATTGAAATTCCTGATAATCCTAGGCATTCTTCTTTTTTAACTATACAGGAAGGATGTGATAAATTTTGTCACTTTTGTTGTGTACCATATACAAGGGGTAAAGAGTATTCTAGAAAAATACCGGATATATATAGAGAGGCATTAAGCTTGGTATCTAAAGGTGTTAAGGAAATAACTTTACTTGGGCAAAATGTTAGTGCATATCATGGGCTTGACGATCAAAAAAATCAAAAAGGGCTTGGATGGCTCTTGAAACAAATTTGTAAAATTAATGGTCTTGAGAGGGTTAGGTATACAACATCCCATCCTAAAGATATGATAGAAGATGATTTATTTATTGCTCATGCCGAAGAAGAAAAACTTATGCCATTCTTGCATTTACCAGTACAATCAGGCTCTGACAGCATATTGAAAAGTATGAACAGAAATCATAATAGAGATTTTTATTTTAAAGTAATTGATAAGTTTAGAAAATTTAGACCAGATATTGCATTCTCATCAGATTTTATCGTAGGATATCCAGGTGAAACAGATCAAGATTTTCAGGATACACTAGATTTGGTAAGGAAAGTAAAATATGCGCAGTGCTATTCATTTAAGTATAGTCCAAGGCCAGGAACTCCTGCCTCTATGTTAGAAAATCAAGTTCCTGAAGAAGTAAAATCTGAAAGACTTACAATTTTACAGAGCTTACTTAGAGAGCAACAGCTTGAATTTAATAAAGGCTTCATTGGGAAAGATATGGATGTTATGTTTGAGAAAAAGGGAAAACATGAAGGTCAATTTATTGGAAAATCTCCTTATTTGCAATCAGTTGTTGTTAAAACAGATGCCAATATAATAGGTGAAATTAAAAAAGTTACTATAAATAGAGCTGGATTAAATAGTTTAAACGGAGAATTAGTAATACAATGATTTTTATTTGACTTATTATTCACTGGATTTACTAATTTTGATATACTAATATTCTTTTTAAAATTAATCAAATAACTTTATTGTAACTTATGCTGATGTCAGAAAATTATAATCATATTGAACTAGAAAAGAAATGGCAGAGAATTTGGGATAATTCTCAATTGTATAAAACAGATGAAAATAATAACAAAGAAAAATACTATGTCTTAGAAATGTTTCTTTATCCATCTGGTAACATTCATATGGGACATGTTAGAAATTATGCAATAGGAGATGCAATTGCTCGGTTTAAAAAGGGAAAAGGATTTAATATATTGCATCCAATGGGTTGGGATGCTTTTGGTTTGCCTGCTGAAAATGCAGCTATTCAAAATAAACTACATCCAGATGATTGGACAATAAAAAATATAAAAGGAATGAAATCTCAGTTGCAATCTTTGGGATTTTCATATGATTGGGATAGAGAGGTCAATACATCTCAACCAAATTACTATAAACATGAACAAGCTATGTTTATTGATTTTTTTGATGCAGGCTTGGCATATCAAAAAAAATCATTAGTAAATTGGGATCCTGTTGATTGTACAGTTTTAGCAAATGAGCAAGTTGTTGATGGAAAAGGATGGAGATCTGGTGCTAAGGTTGAAAAAAGGCAATTAAAACAATGGTTTTTAAAAATAACTCAATATTCAGATGAGTTACTAGAAGAATTAGATAATCTTCCAGATTGGCCTGATAAAGTTAAGATAATGCAAAAAAATTGGATTGGAAAATCAAGTGGAGCAGAAATTAATTTTAAAATAAGTAATTCAGATCAATATATAACAGTTTTTTCAACAAGGCCTGAAACTATTTTTGGTGCTAGCTTTATCTGTATATCTTATGATCATGAATTTGTTAAAAATATAACTGATTCAAAAGAAAAGCTCGACTTTATAAAAAAGTGTAAGTTAAGTTCTGAATCAGAAAATATAGATAATAATATTGAAAAAGAAGGGTTTTTTACAGGCTTTTATGTTGAACATCCATACATAAAAAATAAAAAATTACCTATTTATATAGCAAATTATGTATTATCTAATTATGGAACTGGTGCAGTATTTGGTTGCCCTGCCCATGATGAAAGAGACTTTGAATTTGCACAGAAATATAACTTAGAAATTTTGCCAGTTTTAGTAGACACATCTAATCCACAAACACCTTTGCCTTATATTGATATTCTAGGTAAAGTTATAAATTCTGATTTCTTAAATAATTTAAGTGTAGAAGATGCAAAGGTAAAAATATTAAAAAGATTAGAGTCAGATAAAATTGGAAATACAAAAATTACTTATAGATTAAAAGATTGGGGAGTTTCAAGGCAAAGATATTGGGGGTGTCCAATTCCAATTATATATTGCAATAATTGTGGGGTTATTACTGAATTAAAGGAAAATTTACCTATCAAATTACCTAAAGATATATCTTTTGAAAATAAAGGTAATCCTCTTGAAAATCATCCTACATGGAAAAAAGTAAAATGCCATAAATGTAATAGCGATGCTATTAGAGAAACTGATACTTTTGATACTTTTTTTGAATCATCTTGGTATTTTGCAAGATTTTGTGGTTTAGAGGATAAATGCGCGTTTGATAAAAATGTTGCTGAAAAATGGCTTCCTGTTAATCAATATATAGGTGGTATTGAACATACAATATTACATTTATTATATGCAAGATTTTTTACTAAGGCATTAAGAGATTGCAGTTATTTTAATATAGATGAGCCATTTAAAGGTCTTTTGACGCAAGGTATGATTTGTCATAAGACATTTAAGGATTCACAAAATAACTGGTTGAGCCCAAATCAAGTTTATAAGAAGGGTGATAAGTGGATAATAAAAGATAGTAACGAGATAGCTCAAGATGGTCGTATTGAAAAGATGAGTAAATCAAAGAAAAATACAATAGATCCAACTGATATGATCAATAAATATGGGGCTGATTCTATAAGGTTATTTTTACTTTCTGATTCACCTACTACTAGAGATTTAGAATGGTCAGATGAAGGAATTGAAGGAAGTTATAAATATTTAAATTCTTTATATAGATTTATTGAGAAATTTATAAGCAATAACGAAGAAAATCTCAATATAGATCCTAAAAAGGAGGAACAATTTAAGAAGTTAATTCATCAAACAATTCATTCAGTAACGCTTAATTTAGAAAATTTTACTTTAAATAAGGCAATTGCAGATATAAGAAAATTTACTAATGAAATTTATGTTAATAATTATTCAAAAGAACTTATAAAAGAATCTTTAGTGATATTAATTAAATTATTGTCAGTTTTTACGCCTCATATTACAGAAGAATTCAACTATATGCTTGGCAATACAGATAGTATATATCTTGCAAAATGGCCTGTAATAGATCAAAGTTTGCTAAATAATGAATCTGTAAAAGTTGCAGTTCAAGTAAATGGTAAAACTAGAGCAATTGTTGAATTACCTATTAATTGTGATCAAAAAAATGCTTTAATTCAAATTAAAACAATTAAAGTACTTGATAAATATTTATTTAATGTCAGTATTAAAAAATTAATATATATAAAAAATAAAATAATAAATTTTGTGGTTTAGTGGGGATGCATAAAATAATTACAGGCCTTTTATCATTTACTTTGTTTAGCCTATGTACAGAAATTTGTTTTTCAGATCAAGGTATGCTGTATAAAGCGAAAAAAAATGGAAAAAACGTTGAGTTTGTAAAAAGTCAAATTGATGAAATGCAACAACAACAAATTGACCAATTGCAAAAATATATTTTTAACCTACAGGATGTTAAAAATAAACCTCATGCGGTTACAACATTTCAGACTGATGAGTTGGTTGAGCAGATTAAAATGCTAAGAAAGGAAATGGAAGGAGTTAAAAAAGATATACAATCTTTAAAGTATAAGTTAGAAAAATCTTCTAGAGGGTTTGATAGTAAAATTAATAATATAAAATCTCAAATTGATGAGCAAAATAATAATAAACAAATATTAAATTTAATTGATTCTGAGTTGGATGTGTCTAATAACTTAGAATCTAATGATTCTAGAGCAAGAGATTATATAGATTCTGAGCAATTTGAAAAGGATCAAGATGAATATAAAAAAGTTTTGAGCTTAGTAAATAAAAAAGATTATAATTTAGCTTTATTAGAATTGAAGAATTTTATTAAGACTCATCCTGATAGTATATTAAATTCTAATGCATTTTTTTATTTAGGTGAGATATATTATGAAAGAAATAATTATACAGTAGCAGCTATTAATTATTTGAAAGGATTTCAAGCTGACAAAAATGGATCAAGAACTTTAAGTAATCTTACTATGCTTGCGAAATGTTTAAGTAGGATTGGAAATTATGATAAATCTTGTAAGGTTGTAAATTATACCGAGTATAAATATAGTGAAATACCTACTTCAATAAGGCGCACTCTTAATAATATAAAGCAAAGCTCTAAGTGTGAGCAAACATATGTGTATGGATAAAAATTTTTTAAACCTTATATCCTGAATGTATTGATACAATTCCAAAGGAAAGTTTTTTAAAATTAACTGAGAAATAACCAGCATCTTTCATCATAGATCCAAGTTCTTCTGGTGTATAAAATTGATTAATGCTTTCTACTAAATATTCATAAGAATGTTTTGAATTTGTAACTAATGCACCTATTTTAGGTATTACTTTAAAAGAATATAAATCATAAATTTTGTTTATTGATTTGTTATCAATTTTTGAAAATTCTAAGCATAAAAATTTTCCTCCCGGTTTTAGAACTCTAAAAGATTCTTTTAATACATTATTTATATTAGTTACATTTCTTATTCCAAAAGAAATTGTGCAATAATCAAAGGTATTATCATCAAAAGGAATTTTTTCAGCGCTTGCATTAATCCATTTAATTTTGTTTATATGTGTTGTATTGCTAATTTTATTTTTACCTTTATTGAGCATTTCTTGATTTAAATCACAAACAACAACTTGGTTACCATTATTATTAATAAATCTTTTAGCAATATCTCCAGTTCCACCTGCTAAATCTATTAATGTTTTTTCTCTAAAGCTATCGATTTCTTTAATAAATTTATTTTTCCAACTTCTATGTAATCCAAAGCTCATTAGATCGTTCATTAAGTCATAATTGTTAGCAACTTTTGTGAAAACATTTTGAACTAATGGTTCTTTTTTGTTTTTGTTAACTTTTTTAAACCCAAAATTGACAGACATATGTGATTAAAAATTGTAAATGGCAGGAGCGAGAGGTTTCGAACCCCCAACCTCCGGTTTTGGAGACCGGTGCTCTACCAGTTGAGCTACACTCCTAATTTAATATAATTATTAAGTGTATATCAATATTAAGATATTAAATCAATAAAGTGTTAATTATTTAGTTCATTTTTCTAGACAAATAACCTATTAACTATTTAATATAGATTAAACCTACTATCTACAAATTTATATTTTGCTAAAAATAAAAAAGTTATTAAAGGTTATTTCAATACTTGCAACGTTATTGCTTGGTATTCATATTATTGTGATACAGTGGAATTTAAATTTCTTATTTCCACAAATACAAAATTATTTTGACCAAAACTATTCAGTAAAATTTAAGTTATATGGTGAGATAAAATTAAAAATTTTACCCTATCCAAAAGTATCAATAACAAATATTAGATATACAGATAATGAAAATATAAATGACGTTTTTATTCCAAAGGCTCAGGTTAAAATAAATTTATTTAAAATATTTAATAAAAATGAATTATTGGATTTGTATAATATTTCTTTGTACAACGCAAAAATTAAGATTGTTGATCTGGATAATGATGAGTATTATAATATTTTAAAGCAATATATATCTAAGTCGGGAAAGCATTCTTCAAAAGTTTTTTTTAAAGATGCAGAGTTAGAATTTATAGATAAGGATACTGCTCTTTCTGTCAGAAAATTAAATAATTTAAGCTTTACTTTCAGTAACTCATATAATCATCATTTGGATTTAAATTCTACGTTTTATTTAAATCAAGATAAATACTTTTTATATATTTCATCTGATGATCTAGATAAGGATCTAAATCCAGATGATATAACAATTTCTTTACAACATAATATGCTGCATTTTATTACTCAACTTAGTAGGGATGCAAAGGTTAATAAATTAAGAGGAGTAGCTAATTTACACTTTCATAACCAAAAAGATAATTTGTCTTCAGATTTTAAAAAGTTAATTGGTCAACAAAATTTTAAGAAAGTCAGTGCAGATATAGAATTTGATGAGCAAAGTTTAAGAGTTAGTAATTTTACTACAAATGCCGATGATATCAATAATATATCGGGTGAAGCTAAATATTACAGAGAATCTAATATATTAGATGTAAAATTATTAATTGATAAATTAAATATAGATAAGCTTTTTAATAAGTATTATGGTAACAATGATGAGGAAAAAATAAAATTTAATACTATTGATATATTGGATTTTTTAACGAAGAGGAATGATTTTAAGTTTTCCAAATTAATTACATTATCAACAAAACTGAATGTAAAAAATATTACATTAAATAATGATAATATACAAAATTTAAAATTAGATTTTAGTTCTTGGCCTTCTGTACAAACTAAATATAGCAAAATATTAGTTAATAATCTTAGTATGTTATTACCTGGTAACACTGAAATTATTACTAATGGTATCATTAGTAATTCAACGGTGCCAACTTATAGAGGTGAGATTAATGTTATAAGTCAAAATCCAAAGGAGTATATGGATTGGAGATTTAATAAAAAGATGTCTGAAGAATTTAATAATTCTACAGTTTCAATAAAATCTGATATAGTTTTGATGCCCTATGTCTTTCAATTATATAATACATAATTTGCATCAAAAAATACTCAATTTATTTCTAGTTTATTAGCTTTAAATTACCCTGGAAAAGACAAATTGCAGTTATATGCTAAGATATCAGCTGATAATATTAATTTGGATGATTTTGATGTTGATGATAAGTTTGATGACATTATATATACTCTTTATTCAAGTGATTATGATAGTTCAGGAGAAAAATTTGATCAGAATACTAATAATCTAAATTTTTTGAGAAATCAAAAAGGATTTAAAAATATTACATTAGAAGTTGGAAAATTAATTTTTAAAAAACAACCGTTTCATAATACACATGTTAATATAGATCTTAGCAAAGATAAGTTAAAAATTGATCATGTAAATATTAAACATAAATTTGTCAAATATTCAGGCACATTTTTACTAAATTTACCAGGTCTTAAGCCATCAATAGAAGTGGATTTGTATTTTACTGAATTACATGATCAATTTTTATACTTAATTTTACCTAAACAAGAAAAGTTTTATCAAAGATATAAGAGTGAGCTTGCAAGTGTAGGAAAGGAAAAAACTAATGTAAGTGATATTAATTTTTTCAGTATTGGAAATTTTAATGGAAATTTTAATTGTGTAGTAGATAAATTATATTTTAAAGACATATTATTCAATAAATTTTTATTAAAAGGGGAAGTGAAGGATAGAGATATTAATTTTAAGAATATTAGTGTAAGTGGGTTTAATGGAGAAATTAAAGCTAATGGATATATTTCAACAATAAGGCCAGTTATCATGATGAAACTTGGAGTAGGTTTAGGTAATGTTGATCCAAGTTTAATTTTAGAAAAATTATTAAATTATAAAAATTATTCAGGATATGTAACTACAAAAGGTATTTTTTCATCTAAAGGTGTTAATTATGAAGAGATTAAGCAAAATTTAGGAGGTACATTGAATATTATTGGTAAGAATATAGTTTATAATGGTTTAGGACTTGATGAATTAGCTGATTTGCCACAATTAAAAACAAATCTTGATTATAAATTGAAAAGATTGAATTATTATTCAAGGTATGGTGAAACTAAATTTAATGATGTGAGTGGTATAATTAATATAGAAAACTATCTTGCTCAAATAACAAATCTTAAATTAGATAATGATAGGCTAACAGGATTGAGCAGTTTAGTGTATTCATTTTTAGATAATTCATTAAGTGCTAATTCAAAATTTTCATTTATTCCAACTCAGAATAGTAGTCCTATAGTTATAGATATTACTAATTCAGGAACTTTAGCAAAGACTAAAACAACCATAAATATATCTGAACTAGAAAATTATCTCAGAAAAAATTCGGACTAAAATTGTCTAGGTATTATTAATCATAGCTATTCAATAAAAAACTCACACAACTATAAATTGAGTATTACTGTTAAGATAGTGTGTGAATTTAAAATTGTAACACTAAAATTATTTTAAAAATTTTTAGAGGAGAGATATGAGTACAAATAATAAGCCTGTAGCAGCAAGTTTTATTCAAAAATTAAATGGTCAAGGGTTGGTGGATTTTCAACCATATGTATTGGATATGGAAGATCAATTTTTCGAGTTAAAAGTTATTATCACAGAACTTCCTGATTCAAAAATTGGATCACTTATACACACCCAAGATAATAAAGCTATTGTAAAAAATAAATCGTATTCAATAGAGAAAGTAAAGTATGTTGCAAAGTCAGGAGAAGAACAGAAAGAAGTAATTTTTAGTTACTATATTGTTGATAGCCAAAGTGATAAAAGTTTAACAAAAACCGTTACCATCAATGAATTTGAGCAAAAGAAAACAGATCAGGAATCTGATTTAATAGGAACACAATATGATAATATTATTATTGCTGATGCATATAAAGGATATAAAATATGGGGAGGTAATGATACACTTGCTGGAAATTTAGGAGAAAATATTTTTGTTATTAGCAATAGTAGTAATCATGTTAATACTACTACCACAGAAATACGTAATTTTGAATTAAATGAAGATAAAATTGATTTATCACAATTAACTTGTGTTCAGAGTATTGGAGATTTAAAAATTGATTCTAAGGGCGCAAGTACAGAAATTACAATTAAAGAGAGTCTAATGTATCCTCAAACAATAATTCTTTCAAAAATTATTCCAAATAGTATTAAAGAGAAGTCAGATGAGATATTTATTTTCAATGCAAATAATAATGAAGTAGCATATATATGTGCCGTAGAGAAAGAAGTAGAGAGGGGTTTTTGGGATATTGAGTGGCCATCATTTGTTAAGGGAGCTAGTATATCTACGGTGGTATCAATTATATCAACAGGAATGCATATTTATAATTGTATAGTTGGTAAGTATGCAAGAAATGATGAAGTAAATAATGTACTTGATACTTCTGGTCATTTTTCAGTTCGCAGTAATAATTCTGCGTTTGAACATAAAGTGCCTATTGGTATTACTTTTGAAGAAGATAAGGATATAGATTTAATAACCTTAAAAGATTCAAATACAAATTTTGCCTATGATGGAGTTTTATCAAAAACATCATGGGTTGGTAAAAGTGATGGAATATTATTTTATGATTATGACGGCTCTAAAGTTGCTAACGACAATAAAATAGTTATGACAAGTTGGAGCAAAAATGCAAAAACAGATTTTGAGGCGTTACTTGAGAGTTTTGATAATAATAATGATAAAATTTTTGATAAAGATGATGAAAAATTTAATGAATTTTATGTATGGCAAGATAAAAACAGTAATGGTGTAGTTGATAAGGAAGAATTAAAAGCTTTAGATGAACTTGGTATTAAATCTATTAATTTTAACACTGCTGTATCAGCGAATGATGAGCAATCAGAGCAAGGAATATTAAATGTTGCTACTGTTGAATGGGAAGATGGCAAAGTAACTAAAGCTTATGATTTAGTATTTCAGGTTGAAGAAGCAGTTATTTAATTAGTTAATCAATTATGTGTTGCGGGAGCTAAATATCTGCTCTCGCAATAATTCAAAGATTTATATTGATTGTTATTGTTTATGATGTTTCAATAATTTAATAAATAAGATTTATTAAGCTAGTGGGTATGATAAATTATCAAAATATAAAAGATCTATTTTCTAATTTAGAAAATAATAATTCAGCTGAATTTTTTAAAAATGTTGCAGATAATGTTGAATGGAAAGTTATGGGGCAACACCCTCTTGGAGGACTTTATAACAGTAAAGAATCTTTTTTAGAAAGTACATTTCATAGATTAAATAAGATTTTAAAAGATGGAGTTATATTAAAAGTTAATGATATTTTTATTGATGAAAGAAAAAATGTTGCAATTGTCGAGATGGATTCTATTTCCATTGCTAAGGATGGTAAGCCGTTTGATAATATTTATTGTTGGATAGTACATTTTAATGATCAAGTAATTACAAAAGTTCATGCATATGTAGATTCCGCGCTTGTTAAGCAACTAATTGAAGAAAATGAGTAGATAAATTTATTATTATATTAAAATTTTACTTTCAACCCCTTGAAATATAATAAATAGCATATATATCAATTTCATATTTATAAGTTAATTATTTTTCGAGGTAAAAATGAATTTTCAACCATTACATGACAGAGTACTAGTTGAGAGACTAGAACAAGAAAATAAAACTGAGAGTGGAATTATTATTCCTGATACAGCTAAAGAAAAGCCAATGCAGGGAAAAGTAATAGCTGCTGGCAAAGGTATTAAAGATGAAAAGGGCAATGTTTCTCCTTTAGATGTAAAAGTAGGTGATAAGATTTTATTTGCTAAATGGGGTGGTACAGAAGTCAAACTTGAAGGTAAAGAATATCTTATTATGAAAGAATCGGATATCTTAGGAATAGTTTAATAATTAAAATAGGAGTTTAAAATGACAGCTAAAACAATTGATAAAGGAACAAAAGCTAGAGATAAGTTATTAAGAGGTATTAGAGTTGCTGCTGATACAGTTAGTGTTACACTTGGTCCAAGAGGAAGGAATGTAATAATTGAAAAATCATTTGGGGCACCTAAAATTACTAAGGATGGTGTATCTGTTGCAAAAGAAATTGAATTAGAGGATAAAGTAGAAAATTTAGGTGTACAAGTGTTAAAGGAAGCAGCTAATAAAACAAATGATAGAGCGGGTGATGGCACCACAACAACAATTGTACTTGGCGAATCAATTGCCAGAGAAGGTGTAAAAGCAGTTACAGCTGGTATGAATCCAATGGATTTAAAAAGAGGAATTGAAGCTGCAAGTGAAAAAGTTCTAGCAGAAATTAAAAAAAGGTCTCGTAATATATCTTCATCTGCTGAAATTGCTCAGGTTGCTACTATCTCTGCAAATGGTGATTCAGATATTGGTACAAAAATAGCGAAAGCATTTGAAAAAGTTGGAAAAGACGGAGTTATTACTGTTGAAGAAGCAAATAAAAGCGATGCATTTGAAGTGGATGTTGTTGAAGGTATGAATTTCGATAGAGGATATATTTCACCATATTTTGTTACAAATTCAGAAAAAATGACATGTGAGTTGGAAGATGCTTATATATTAGTATTTGAAAAGAAAATCAGCAATTTACAGCAAATGTTAAAACTTCTTGAAGAAGTAGTTCAATCTTCAAAGCCACTTTTAATTATAGCAGAAGATATTGAAGGTGAAGCATTAGCAACTTTAATTGTCAACAAATTAAGGGGTGGCTTAAAAATTGCAGCTGTCAAAGCTCCAGGTTTCGGAGATAGACGCAAATCAATGCTTGAAGACATATCAATATTAACTGGTGCTCAATTAATTAGTGAGGATTTAGGTCATAAATTAGAGAATGTTACTTTAAGTGATCTTGGAACTGCAAAGAAAGTTCTGATTTCAAAGGATGATACTACTATAGTAAATGGAGCAGGTGAAAAATCTAATATTAAAGCTCGTTGTGATCAAATTAAATCTCAAATTGCTGAAACAACATCTGATTATGATAAGGAAAAGCTTGAAGAAAGGCTTGCTAAATTAGCTGGTGGTGTTGCAGTGTTAAAGGTTGGTGGTATTACGGAAGTTGAAGTTAAAGAAAAGAAAGATAGAGTGGAAGATGCTTACCATGCGACTAAAGCAGCAATAGCTGAAGGAATAGTACCAGGTGGAGGTAGTACATTATTATATGCTTCTAAAATTCTTGAAGGTATGAAAGGTAAAAATCCAGATGAAACAGTGGGGATTGAAATTGTCAAAAAAACTTTATCAGCTCCAATTCGTAAAATTCTTGAAAATGCTGGATTAGAAAGTGCATTGATAGTTGAGAAACTTTTAGAAAAGAATAATTCTACAATGACTTATGATGCTCAAAATCACGAGGTTGTTGATGCTTTCAAAAAAGGTATTGTAGATCCTACAAAAGTCGTGAGAAATGCTCTTCAAAGTGCCGCATCTGTTGCATCATTATTGGTTACTACTGAAACTACAGTTTGTGATACACCAAACAAAAAAGATGATTCCATGCCAGCAGGTGGTGGTATGCCGATGGGTGGTATGGGAGGAATGGGTGGTATGGGAATGTAATTTCCATAATCTCTCATTATATCAAAATTTTATTCTAATACTAGAAAGCTTCAGGACTGTTTCTTGGAGCTTTTTTATTTTATAATTTATAGAAAAATCTAGATTGCATAATATCTCAAGATATTTTAATATCAGCACATAAATCATTACTATTGTTGTAATAAATTTTAAAAACTTTAAAATAAAATAATGTTAAAATATATAGCTAGGAAAATTTTTGGTAATAGAACTGACAAGATAGTGAAGTCTCTAAAACCAATTTTAAATGAAGTAAATAAATTAGAAGAAAAAATAAGTATTCTTTCAGATAATGAACTTAAGGCAAAAACCCTGGAATTCAAAGAAAAGTTAAAAAAAGGTGCATCTATAGATAGCATAACTTCAGAGGCATTTGCTGTTGTAAGAGAAACAGCAAAAAGAGTTTTGGGGGAAAGACATTATGATGTTCAGATTTTAGGGGGGTTAGTATTACATAAAGGAATGATCTCTGAAATGAAAACTGGTGAAGGAAAAACTTTAGTTTCTTCATTGCCAGCTTACTTAAATTCTTTAACAGGAAAAGGAGTTCATATTGTAACGGTAAATGATTATTTAGCTAAAAGAGACTCTGAATGGATGGGTAAAATATATAAATTTCATGATTTAAGTGTTGGATGCTTAGTTAATGATACACCTGAGGAAGAAAGAAAAAAAGTATATCAATGTGATATTGTTTATGGGACTAATAATGAATTTGGCTTTGATTATTTAAGAGATAATTTAAAGCATAATATTAAATCACTCGTTCAAAGAGAGTTTAATTTTGCAATTATAGATGAAGTAGATAGTATTCTAATTGATGAAGCAAGAACACCATTAATTATATCTGGACCATCATTTA
Organism: Candidatus Aquarickettsia rohweri; assembly: GCF_003953955.1. Classification (GTDB taxonomy): domain Bacteria; phylum Pseudomonadota; class Alphaproteobacteria; order Rickettsiales; family Midichloriaceae; genus Aquirickettsia; species Aquirickettsia rohweri. The sequence continues at coordinate 25,578 of NZ_RXFM01000001.1, forward strand.
GTAGCACCGAATTATATGTGAAAATAAATAATATAGCATCAATTTTACACGATGATGAATATGAATTAGATGAGAAGAACAAGACAGTTTTGCTTACTGATAAAGGTAATGAGCGATGTGAAAAGTTAATAAAGGACATGGGGTTAATCAAAAAGGATAGCAGTTTATATGATATTGAGAATATGGATGTTGTACACCATTTAAACCAAGCAATAAAAGCTCATAAAATTTTTAAATTAGACACTGATTACATCGTTAAAGAAGGTAAGGTTTTAATTATTGATGAATTTACTGGTAGAATTATGGATGGAAGAAGGTATTCTGAAGGCCTTCATCAAGCCATTGAGGCAAAAGAAAATGTTTCAATTCAACAAGAAAATCAAACACTAGCTTCTATAACTTTTCAAAATTATTTTAGAATGTATCCAAAGTTATCTGGTATGACTGGTACGGCTATAACTGAGGCTCAAGAATTTTTAAGTATTTATAATCTTGAAGTAGTTCAAATTCCTACGAATATTCCTGTTACAAGAGTTGATGAGCATGATGTGATATATAAGATAGAGGATGCTAAGAATAATGCAATAATTTCTGAAGTTGAAAAAGTACATAGTAAAAAACAACCTATTTTAATAGGAACTGTAAGCATTGAGAAATCAGAATTAATTTCAAAGCTTTTAAAGAAAAAAGGGATTAAGCATAAAGTTTTAAATGCAAAATTTCATGAACAAGAGGCTGAAATAATTGCACTTGCAGGTCAGCTTGGAGCAGTGACAATAGCTACTAATATGGCAGGAAGAGGCACTGATATAAAATTAGGAGGTAATGAAGAAGTAGTAATTAAAGAAAAATTAGGAGAAAAAAATTTAAATGAGAGGGAAATTGATAAAATTAAGCAACAAGTTGAATCTGATAGAAAAAAAGTGTTAGACATAGGAGGCTTATTTGTTATTGGAACTGAAAGGCATGAATCTAGAAGAATTGACAATCAATTGCGCGGAAGATCTGGAAGACAAGGAGATGCTGGTAGAACAAAATTCTTTTTATCCTTAGAAGATGATTTAATGAGAATTTTTGGTTCAGTTAAAATAGGTAATTTTTTAGGTAAGTTAGGTCTTAAAGATGATGAGGCTATTGAGCATCCATGGATTAATAAATCTTTAGCAAAAGCTCAACAAAAAGTTGAATCTAGGAACTATGAGATTAGAAAAAATTTGTTAAAATTTGATGATGTCATGAATGAACAAAGAAAGGTTATTTATGAGCAAAGAATTCAAATAATGAAAGAGCAAAAATTTGACGATATTTTAATTGATAAAGTTCATATACATAATAAATACTTAATCGATAAATTTGTACCTGATAAATCATATAAAGAAGAATGGCAAATAAAAGAGTTAATCCATGAAATTCATAGAATTTATAACATAAATTTAGTTATTAATGATGATTTAAGTAAAAAAGATATATTAAAAAATTTAAATGATGAGACGTCAAAAATCTTCAAAGTCAAGAAAGATGAATTCGGTGAAGATATTTTTAATGAGGCTTTAAAAAGAATATTTTTGTTGACTTTAGATCAGCTATGGAAAGAACACCTAAATGCTTTAGATAGGTTGAAAGCAGGCATAAATTTAAGAGCATATGGACAAAAAGATCCTTTAAATGAATATAAATTTGAGGCATTTAAATTATTTGAAGATATGTTTTTAGAGTTAGATGAAAATATTATAATTACATGTGCTAAAATTCAGATATCACATGAACTTGGTGATATGGATAATTTAGACTCAAGTGATAATGTATTTGAAACGAAAAAAGATTATAACTTATTATCTGGTTAAAAAAAGTCAGGAGGTAATGTAAAAACGCCTAATGTAGTCAATAATAAATTTGAAATGGATCCTAAAAATCCAGCTACTTGGGGTAAAATTTCTAGAAATGCATTATGTCCATGTGGCTCAAGTAAAAAATATAAATACTGTCATGGTAGCATAATATGAATTTAATCACTAATAAGCAGGTTTATAAGAAAAGCTATTGATGATATTAAGTAATAGGAAATAGTCAATAACAGAACCGAATATTCAACAATAAAATTACTCAACAATATTAGAGTCAAAAGGCGGCTGTGATCCATGCTTGATTTTAAATGCTTCACATTTACTTATAGGTGTTTTAGGTCTTGAAACTATGATAATATTTGCTATAAATCAATCTTTTTGGATTTATAGCAAATAAAGTTCATTATAATAAAATCTTATAGTTCGGTGTTGAAGTTATTATGTGTTTCATGACCATCCATTTCTTTCACAATACTCATCACTTGATCTTTGATTTGTGTGAAATAATCTTCAGAAAGTTTTAATAGTGATTCTTTATTATCAATAGAATCATTGCACATATTTGATAATGATTCAGGGAGATTTGGGTTTAATCTATGATAATGTGGGAAAATCTCCGAAGCTTCCATTTCACTTGCAGAAGATATAGCTTCCTGCACAAGAGAGAGGAATAAGTGTTGTTTTATTTTCCAGTCATTTTCTCCGTAACCACTCATTTTATCCATAATATTAGACGATTTTTCTTTTCCTGTGCCTAAAGAGAAAATTTGCAAATCTGATGCATTGAAGTTACTGTTATGTTTTAGAAAATCTGCAGCTGTAAACAAGGCAGGGTTTTTAGCATATACTCCACCATCTACATCATAATAAATCTTATCATCAGGTCCAACGGTTTTTTTAGGTGCAAAAGCCGTAGGATATGCAATGGACGCTTCTACTGCATCTCTAACATAAAAATCTTTATCAGGGTTATCTTTTGCTGAATATGTAGACCATATATGCGGTGCTGAATTATTTAGAGAATATGAAAGAACGCTCAGGGGTTTTAATGTTTCGCTCAATTTTAAGTCTGTAGCGATTTTTTTTACCGTATTATGTATGTTAGTAGTTTCGTATTTTGGAGCAACTAGCCCGTCGTGTGATTCTAGTTTGTACTCCTCGCTGGTTTGGCACCAATTTTTTGCATCTAAAAAGATAGAGCAAACTTCCGATGCAGAATATTTAGCTCCTCCCTCTGCATTTGGGACCAAAAGTGCAGATGCAATGATACTTCCTGCAGAGGTTCCCACGACATGGTCAAAATATTCGTGAACTTCCTTTCCTGTTGCTTTGACAAATTGTTTTAGAAAGCACGCAGGAATTATACCCTTCATACCACTACCATCTATTGATAATATCTTATAATATTTTTTAGCCATTAAACACCTCGAACAATTGTTATAATATATTGATGGTATACATATATTTATTTGTTGCAAATAATTTATTAGTTGAAAATAAGCATTGCCTGTACTGGAGCTTTTAACCATTTCTCTGAGTTATAGCATTACCACTATCACCTCCACTCGCAATGACTATATCGCTAATAAAACTGCATTTAAGTGTTCCTGTATAATAGTTTTTTGCTTTTTATAAAACAATTCTTATCTGCAGTTCGGTAATTTCCTTAGATATTAAAGTTCCGGGTTTGGCGTTGTTGTATCCGTTGGTATAGGATAGCAATAAATTTCTGCATCCTGAAGATACTGAATGTTGATTAGACGTGAGGAAAATGTATAATGCATTGCATTCATTAGTAATTCATATGCATTCTCTACATTTCCAATTGTTGAAATATCGGTGTTCTCAAGAGAGTCTATAATTTCTTCAAAATCAGGAGGACAGATATGTAAGTTGTTTTTATTAGCAGCGATTACTTCTTCAACAGCAGCTTTTTCATCATCTTTACTAAGATTTTTTCCAAAAACATCCTGAACTTTTTTAGTATATTCCTTACATCCAGAGTTTTCCACACTATCAAAACCAATAGATATTTCTTGATCAGCTTCAGCACCAACTTCAAATTCCATAGGTTTTTTATCTCCATCATTATAAGTATCACCTAATTTTCTTCCTTGAGACTCCTCTTGTTCCTGTAAGAAATTTTTGGATATTGCAACAATTTTACGTAATGTTTCCTGGTAAAAATCGTTATAATCATTTCTGTTGTTATCAGATGCTGAGCCAGTTAAAGAAAGCACGCTGATATAATCCATCTTTTTAAGATTAGTACAAATATCACTTATCCAACCTTCAAGAAGACATGCAGGGTGTTTGTTTGATAATTTATCATAACCATAACGATTTTGGACAAACTTCTCAATTTCTGATATTACCTGATTGAAATCTGGTTTGGCAACAGTTTCAAGTTTTAATTTATCAATTCCAAGAGCTTTTGGAGAAACAGTATCAAAGCCAATAGATATTTTTTGATCAGGGTCTGCACCAACCTGAAACACCATAGGTTTTTTATCTCCATCATTGGAAGCATCAAATACTTTGCTTCCTTGAACATCATCAATTTGGAAAAGCGGAACTCCATTAGCATCATATATTATATCACCTCTAAGTGCTTTTATAGCATGGAATAAAATAGGATCATTATTGTTTTCATTATTAAAATCTGACATTTTGTAACTCTTAATAAGTTATAATTGATATTCGTAACACCACTTACTTTTAGTATTAATGTTTAATAAGTAGTATGAATTCTTTGATATATTTTGATTTTGTATTCTATCTTATTAGCTTCTAGAAGCTAATCCTGCATAATCTACAGGTTATTAAGATAGATGTGTTATGAATTATCCATTATCATCTCACCCTCCTCACTTGGTTTAAGTTTTGTATATAACTTTATGCCACTATGCTATAAATTTTTATACCTAGAAGTCAATATATTTGGTGATCAATAGTAGTTTAATTATTATTTATTAGTAAATTTTTGAGTAATATAATTATCGACTAATTTGATGAATTCTTGTGTGATATTATTGCCTCTTAGAGTGTTAGTTTTTTTACTATCTGTATAAACTACTGCTACAGGATTTTCTCCATCACCTGGTAAGCTTATCCCTATATCTGCGTGTTTACTTTCCCCTGGGCCGTTAACTATACAACCCATAACGGCAATTTTAAGTGATTCTACGTTTTTATATTTATTTTTCCAATAGATCATATTTTCATCTATATGTTTTTGAATATCTTGAGCGAGTTGTTGAAAATATGTGCTTGAAGTTCTTCCACATCCTGGGCATGCTGAAATTTGTGGAGCAAAATCTCTGATTTCTAAGGATTGTAAGATTTCTTGACATAATTTTACTTCTGTAGTTCTAGACTCGCCTACTTTAGGTGTGAGCGATGCTCTAATTGTATCTCCAATCCCCTCTTGTAACAATGTAGATAAAGCAGCTGTGGTGGCTATGACTCCTTTAATTCCAATTCCAGCTTCGGTTAATCCTAGGTGCAAAGGGTAGTTACATTTCTTTGATAATTCTCTATATACAGATATAAGGTCTTGCACTTTTGAAAGTTTTGCAGATAATATAATTTTATTGCTATCTAAACCAATTTCTTCGGCTTTCTTTGCACTTTGCAGTGCTGACTCTATAATTGCTTTTCTCATGATGTAATCGGCAGATTTTGGCAAGTTTAATTTAGCATTTTTATCCATTAAATCTGCCAACAAATACTGGTCTAAACTACCCCAATTAACCCCAATTCTGATTGGCTTTTTATTTTTTATTGCAAGCTCAATAATTTTTTCAAAATTTTTATCACGCTTATTTTTAAAACCCACATTGCCTGGGTTAATTCTATATTTTGCAAGTAATTTAGCGCAATCAGGAATTTCTGACAATAAAGTATGCCCATTATAATGAAAGCATCCAACTACTGGTATATTTAGATTTTTCCTATCTAATTCGTTTATTATTTTTGGTATCGCTCTTGCAGCCTCAATATCATTTACTGTGACTCTAACAATTTCTGAACCAGCATTATATAACTCGATAATTTGAGTAATGGTAGCTTTAATGTTTTGTGTTGGTGTATTAGTCATTGATTGTACTACAATAGGGTTTTTACCTCCTACTAATATATTTCCTACCTTTACCTCAAGTGTTGATTTTCTTATTATTTTTTGAAGTCCTACCATTAAAAATTTTTATATTATTGTTTATAATTAACCATTTATTGAAGCCTTGTGTGTTGGTATAGTATAACACTTAGCTTTTTAATAAAAGTGCAAATTTATGTTTTTTTAAAAAATTTAAAACATATAGTAATAAAGCTATAATATTGTTATATTAGCGTCTGTATTATTTTTAAAACATAATGATAAGAAGATTTATTCTAAAACTTTTTATTTTACTAGTAATAATATTGTTACCATATTATTACCTAAAAAATAAGGGTTATTTAGTATTAATAAAAGATTTTGCATACAATAATTTTAGTAAATTTGGTGAGTTAAAGAAGATAGATATTTTTGGTAATTATTTGCTATCTGAACAATTTTTAATAGGTTATATCAATATAAAAATAGGTCAAAAATTATATGATATATCACCTGATAATATTAGGTATAGGTTACTTGAATTAAATGAAATAAAAGAAGCTAATGTAAGTATTAACTATTCTGGAATAATAAAAATTAATATTATAGAAAGAAAACCTTTTGCTATATGGTGGAATCAAAATTTACCTATATTAGTTGATGATGAAGGTAATGAAATATTGAAGATTTCAGATTTAAAAAAGTATAAAAATCATGTCATAATTTTTGGACAAAATTTTCACAATAAATTAAAAATATTTCTTGATTTATTTAAACAATTTTCATTATATAATGAAACTAAAAGTTTACATTACATTGGTAATAGGAGATGGGATGTATATATTGAAAATGATGTTGTGATAAAATTGCCTGAAAAGAATATTGATATTGCTCTTAAAAAGTCAGAAGAAGTCTTAAAGAGATTTAAATATAAAGACAGAATTGCTATAATAGACTTAAGGCTATATCCTAAAAAAATTTTTTTAAAATTAAAAAATAATATATGATTAAAGGCAAAAATATAATTACTATTTTAGATATAGGGAGTGCTAAAATAAGTTGCTTTATTATTAAGAAGATTTATGCAGATAATTATGAAGTGTTAGGAGTATCTCAAACTGCTTCATTTGGTGTAAAATCAGGTATGGTAGTTGATTTAGAGTCAGCAAGAAATTCTATAGTTAAAGCTGTTGAGATTGCAGAAAAAATGGCTTCTATAACAGTAAGAAGTGTATATGTTAGTTTAAACTCTTCATATCTTATTTCTGAAAGAAGTTCAGCGGATGTTTTGCTATCTAATCAAGAAGTTACTGTTAAAGATTTAAATAAAATATTATTTAAAGTTCTTGGGAGATTTAATAAACAAGAAGTTGAAATAGTTCATACTTTTCCATATGAATATATATTAGATGGTAATAGAGGAATTTTTCACCCTCTAGGTTTATATGGTAATAAACTTACAGGGTTTTTTCATATTATAAGTGTTCCAATAAATTATATTGTGAACATCGCTAAATGCCTTGAGTTATGTCAGTTAAAGATTGAAGGATATATATCTAGTGGGTATGCTTCAGGAATTGCATGTTTAAAAAGTGAAGAAATGGAATTTGGTTGTGCGCTAATTGAAATTAATGGTGGGTCTTCAACTATATCATTATTTTTTAATGATAAAATTATCTTTACTGATGGTGTGCCATTTGGTGGTATTAATATCACAAAAGATTTAGCAAAAGTATTTAACTTAGAAATGAGTATAGCTGAAAAAATAAAAAGTACTAATGGTTCAATGATTCAATTAGGAAGTAGTTCATTAAGCAATAATATTAAAATTGATGCCGATACGCTAAATGATCAAGATTATTTTATTGATCAAAATGAATTAAATGATGTGATTATTGCTAGAATGAGGGAGATTTTAACATTATTAAAAGTTAAATTAGAAGATAATGATATGATGGAATTGGTTAATAAGATAGTATTTACTGGTGGATGTGCTCAATCTTTAGGTATGAAAGAGTTAATTGAAGAGGTCTTTAATGTAAAAACAAGAATTGGGATTCCAAACAATCAACAAGGTATACCTGATGAATTCTTAAAAACTGGTTTTGCTGTACCTATAGGTATGATAAAATGTATTAGTGATATGAACCATCATAAAAAAAATTTATTAGAGGACAAGCAAAGCATGTTCAAATCAACTTGGACATGGCTTAAAGAAAATTTTTAGAGATAGTTTATATATCTAAAATAACTATAGCTAAATAACTTTAATTGAAGTACGTTGAGAGAGGATCGAAATGTGGTAACCCCACATGAACGACGAGCGAAGCTGTAATTAAATTACAAGGAATTAGCTATATTTGGATAAAAAAGGGTGATAAAAAAAATAATACATAATTATAGAATAATATCTCCTTTGTTATGTTTATATGATGGAAGTATACATGTTGCTATAAGGTCTTTTGATTACGAAGGAATAGATTATTTGTTATTAGTTGATATAGAAAATTTAAATACAAAATTAGCAAAAGCTAAAAATTGTTACCCGAGGAAGAATGATAAAGAAGGAAGATATTTTGAGTTCAGAGATTTCTCAAGTAGTAGATACCATCAAATTCTAAATCAATATAATATTATAGAAAATAATATTAAAGATAACCAAGGTCTAAAAAGCATTAATAAATCAGAAGGAGTCTTTATTTCAGTAAACGCTAAAATATCCCCATCTTGACAAGTATTATCCGCCTTTCTTTGGGTTTCTTAAGTTTTTTGATAATTCTAAAAAAAATTTAATTTGATGATATTTTTTTATCAATATTATATGGAAGTAAATTTACTAACTCTTTTGGATCAGAATAATCATGAATATGATTCAGCAAATATTTTAAATAATCATAAGGATTAATCTTATTTACTTTGCAAGTTTCAATAATACTATAAATATTTGCACTAGCTTTAGCACCCTTAGTTGTTGCACAGAACATCCAATTTTTTCTGCCAACTGCAAATGGTTTTATACTACGCTCCGAATCATTATTATCAATACGCAGTCTTCCATCTAAAAGATAATTATTTAATCCTTGCCAATTATTTAATGTATATCCAACTGCCTTACCAAGTATACTTTGCGGTGGTATTGCATCCTTCACTTCATCTAACAATTTTTTAATTACCTCTAATATTGGTACTGCATTTTTTTCTCTTAATTTCTTTGTTTCTCCAGGATCTAATTTTTTATCCAACGCTTCTCTTTCTATTTTATATAATTGACCTATATATTTTACCATCTTATGCGCTATTCCTGGTGTTTTTATTGTCTTTGTTATTTCTATGTATTTTCTTCTTGCATGTGCCCAGCACGCTACCCATGTTATTTCCTTCTTATCATGCAAGCCAGCATATCCACTATATGCATCTGTTTGATGATATCCTTTAAATTCTTTTAAAAATATTTCTGCGTTTTCTCCTTTCCTATTTTCCTGATAATCATATACTATCCCTCTTTTTTCCCTCTCACCACTTAGATGCACCCACATATATGAGCTACTTCCATTATTATCCAGCACATTTACCTTTGTTTCATCACTTGCTATATAATCATTTGTTAATATATCTTTTTTTAAGAATTCTATTATCGGGCTTATCAACTTCCCACATGAATTAACCCAATTACATAATGTGCTTCTTGGTAAATCTATTCCATTCCTTTTCAAAATCTGTTCTTGCCTATATAATGGCAAATGATCTACATATTTACTCACCATTATTTGTGCTAATAATCCTGCTGTTGCATTTGCTTTTGGTATTGGCTTATTTGGCAACTTTGCACATCTTACTGTTTCTTCACATCCCTTGCACGCATATTTATATCTTACATGTTCTATTACCTGTAATTTTGCTGGTATATAATCTAACTGCTCACTTTTCTCTTCTCCTATCTTACTTAGCTGACATCCACAACCACATCTTTTTTCTTCTTCT
>NZ_RXFM01000010.1 GCF_003953955.1 Candidatus Aquarickettsia rohweri
CTACAAGAATTCTGTGCCATTTATAAAATGTACTTCTCGGCACATTCTTTTGCTTACAAAATTCATATTTACTTACATTACTTTTTTTATATTCTTCTACTAGCTCTTTCCATTTTTCATTACTTATTCTTTTTTTCTTTTTTTCTAATAGCATCATTAGCCTCTGTTTTTTTAGGCTTTTGTTCTACCACTTATTTTTATTCTTGCCTAGATGCCCTTATTTTAGCGCTTACAAAGAAAATAATACAATTGTGCAACTAGAGCCTGCAGAGCTTGGTAAGATAGAAATAATAGTCACAAATCAAGGTAAGGAGAGAAATATTATTATTAATTCTGATAAAATATCAACATTTGAACTTTTAAGAAAGCATAATGATGAATTTTTAAATAATGTTAAATTTGGTGACACAGAGAATGATGTAACTACTAATCTTACTTTTAACTATAAGGACTTAAGTGGCGATAGTCAGAATCAAAGGGGGCATAAAGCCTTAGGCAAAGAAAGTAGTATGTTAAATAGTAAAAATGATACTAATGCTACTGGATGGGGAGAATCAAGAATGTCAGTTATATTTCTTCCGTATAGTGTTGACAAAAATGTAGATATGTGGGTATAGTTTTATTAAGTGATTTCATTAATTTAAACCAATATATATATGGCGGGAACAACAAGTATATCAGGGGATTTATCCAAAACTAATTTACCTAATAAAGTTCAAAAAGAAAGAGAAGATTTAGAAAAAGAGAAGAAGAATTTCTTAACATTTTTTATTGAATCACTTAAAGGTCAGGATCCAACTTCTCCAATGGATCATTCTCAGTTAACAAATACTATATTGTCATTTCAAAATACTTCAAATTTAATGGATATTAAAGGTATTTTACATACTAATTTAGATAAATCGGATGATACAAAGCTTTCAGAAGCGTCTAGTCATTTAGGTCAAGATGTAATAATTAAGGGTAATGATTTGGAACTTGTTGCATCATTTAGTGAAAATGGTCAAGAAGGTGTAAGAGCTAAAATTATGTATAAATTAGAAGAAAAAGCAGATAGTGTTATGGTATTGATTAAAGATGAACATGGTAATATTATTTCTGAATTACAAAGTTCAAAAATGGATAAGGGAAAGAATATATTTGAATGGAATGGAGAAATAATTAAAAATGGGTTAGGACAAGGTAAGATAGCTAAACCAGGGAAATATACTTATGAAGTACAAGCTGTAGACTCTAACAATGAGCCAATAAAGGTAACAACATTTAGTAGTACAGTTAACACAATAGATCAAATTTCTTTTGATGATTCGAATAATGTTTTATTCGGAATTGGCAATAAGTCTGTAACGCAAGGGCAGATTTATGGGTATAAGTCTAAAAAACAAGATCAGTTTTCTGGTTATGGTATAAATAAGGAAATATTTAAAGCAAAATTATTTGAAACAACTTTATAGTTTACTAATTTACAATATATTAAAAATATTGTTGCTTTTATGCAATGCATAAGGATAATTCATTTCAAGCAAATTAAAATTTTTTCTAAATGAGTAAGAAAAAAATTATAAGTTCAGCTATTATTGGTAATATAGTTGAGTATTATGATTTTGGTATCTATGCAGTTTTTGCAGAAATAATAGGGAGATTATATTTTCCAAATTTTGATGGATATATTCAATTAATATTTTCATTTGCAATTTTTGCTATTGGTTTTTTAATGAGGCCTCTTGGTGGTGTGTTCTTTGGACATATTGGAGATATTTTTGGTAGAAAAATTGCACTAACTATTTCAATAGTGGGGATGGGCATATCAACTATATGTATTGGGATTATGCCAGTATATTCTCAGATAGGAATTCTAGCTCCAATTTTATTAATTTTAATTAGAATGTTTCAAGGTTTGTGTATTGGAGGAGAGGGAGCTGGCTCTGCAATATTTATTATTGAGCATTTTGAAGAAAAAAAGGTGGGGTTTATTGGTAGCATTATCATGGCTTCTAATATAGCCGGGACACTTTTAGCTTTAATAGCTGGAATTATTATAGATAGTTTATTTACGATAGATGATTTTACATGGAGATATGGATTTTTGCTTGGAGGAGTTATGGGGTTGATAGGCCTCTATTTGCGAAAAAAAACCAAAGAAACTCCAGTATTTGAAGAGATGAAAAATAAAGGAAAATTTGTAAAATTACCGATTTTAGTTGTTTTGCGTGAAAAATGGCAAAATATTTTAATTATTGGAGCTTTTGCAAGTGTTGCAACTTCTAACACTTACATGCTAAGAGGATTTTTTAATGTTTATTTTGCAGAAATAATAGGCTTTTCAAAAGAAGATGCTTTATATTTAGTTGCATTTGCTTTAATGGTAGTAATTTTTGCTTTACCATTGTTTGGTTGCTTAGCAGATAAAATTGGTTATAAAAAATATATATATACTGTTATAATAATTTTTATAGTTCTTATAATTCCAATTTTTAAATTTATTAATAGTCATTATAATAATATTGAAAATATATATATTAGCTTATTGTTTTTTGGAATACTAGTTGCATCATTGGTTACTCCTTATTATCCATTTGCAATTAAATTTTTTAATCCTGAATTAAGATATTCTGGTATAGCATTGAGTTGGAATATTGGTAACGCATTATTTGGTGGAACTACGCCAATAATATCAACTTTTTTAGTAATGAGTGTTAGTAATTTAGCTCCTTCATATTATTTATTGTTTACTGCATGTTTATTTTTATTAACTAGTTTTTTAAATAGGAAGTTTTTAGCAGATCATTAAATTACTGTACCTTTAAATAAAAAATTGTTAGAACATAAATTATATGTTATTGCCTCTGTGGCGAAATGGTAGACGCGACAGACTCAAAATCTGTTATCCTTATGGATGTGCTGGTTCAAATCCTGCCAGAGGCACCACTAATAATAGAACTTTGTTTGTATGGTAATTTAATTTTACTACTAAAGTGTTGACTAAGCTGAAAATCTATTTATTATGCTATATATTCAATAACAAATAATAAATAACTTATTCAGGCTAGCACCTGACAGGTTTAATGTTCTTATTATAAAACTTTATCAATATTTATAAAAAATTAAAAATGCAAGACACAAACATAGATACTGTATCTAATGATACAGCTGATTTAAAAAAAACAAATGAAGAGAAGGTTAATGATAAGCAAAAAGCAATTGATCTAAATAATAAAGCTAAAAAATCAAGTATTAGGTTAAGAATTAATAATGAGAAAAATAATAATATAATAGATGACAATAAAAATACTACTAAAGAATCAAACAAAATTGCAGATGAACGAATTGCAAATGAAGTATTAAATTTAAAAGATTTTAAGAAAAAAAATCCTAAAGAGTTAATTTTACTTGCAGAGTCACTAACTCTTAAAAATCCTAGTAATTTTAATAGACATGATTTAGTTTTTGCAATATTAAAAAATTATGCAGAGAAAGGGCATAAAATTATAGGAGAAGGAGTTTTAGAAATATTATCTGATGGATATGGGTTTTTAAGGGCTGATGAGTCAAATTATGTGCCATGCTCAGATGATGTTTATATTTCTCCTAATCAAATTAGAAGGTTTGGTTTAAGGACAGGTGATACTATTTCAGGTTATATAAGAGCACCTAAAAAAGAAGAACGTTATTTTGCTATAATAAATGTTCTTACTATCAATTCTCAATCAACTGAAGGAAGCAAGCATAGAGTTCAGTTTGAAGATCTAACTCCATTATATCCTGAAGAAAAAATAAGTTTGGAATTTTTGGATGGTAGTAAAAGCACTTTAAGTGGGCGTGTTATTGATATGGTGTCGCCTTTAGGAAAAGGTCAGAGAGCTTTAGTTGTAGCGCCTCCAAGAACAGGTAAGACAGTTTTAATGCAAAATATAGCACATGCAATTGCAAAAAATTATCCAGATATTAATCTTATTGTTCTTTCTATTGGTGAGAGGCCAGAAGAAGTAACTGATATGTTAAGATCAGTGAAGGGTGAAGTTGTAAGTTCTACATTTGATGAGCCATCTCATAGGCATGTACAGTTAGCCGAAATTGTGATTGAAAAGGCTAGAAGATTAGTTGAATCAAAAAAAGATGTGGTTGTTTTATTGGATTCAATTACTCGTTTGGCAAGAGCATATAATGATATCGCACCTTCTTCAGGTAAAGTTTTAAGTGGGGGTGTTGACTCAAATGCATTACAAAGGCCAAAAAAGTTTTTTGGTGCTGCAAGAAATATTGAAGAAGGCGGTTCATTAACAATAATAGCAACTGCACTTGTAGAAACTGGTTCTAGGATGGATGAAGTAATTTTTGAAGAATTTAAAGGTACAGGGAATGCTGAAATTGTGTTAGATAGAAAAATTGCAGATAAAAGAGTTTTTCCTGCAATTGATATTGCAAAGTCTGGAACAAGAAAAGAAGAGTTATTAATTGATAAAGGTACTTTGGCAAAAGCATGGGTAATGAGAAAAATTCTTAACCCAATGGGTACAACAGAAGCTATTGAATTCTTAATAAATAAATTAAAATACTCAAAGAGTAATGAGGATTTCTTCAAACAAATGAATACTTATAGTCCAAGTAACAAAAAAGAATAAATTATTGTGATGTATAATTCTGCATCACACGCAAAAGTAAATTTGTTTCTTAATATAGTAGGTAGAGAACAAGATAATTATCATAGCTTGCAAAGTTTTTTCTGCTTATTAAATTTAACTGATAATATAACCATTAAACACGCGACTAATACAATTTGTATAATTGATAGAGATGGAATAATAGATAATGTTGTTTATAAAGCAGTTAATTATCTTAATAAATTAAATAATGTAAATAAAACTGTAAATATAAGGATAAAGAAAAATATACCAATATCTTCAGGACTTGGAGGTGGTTCTTCTAATGCTGCTACAGTATTAAAATTATTGGAAAAGCTATATAGTTTCCCTAAATTAGATGCTGAGAAATTGAAGGAAATAGCAAATAATATTGGTGCGGATGTTCCATTTTTTTATATTAATAAAAATGCATTTGTAGAAGGTATAGGTGAAAAAATAATGCCAATGAAATTAAACATGAAGATTTTCATCTTATTAATTAATCCAGGAATAAAGGTTATTACTAAAGATATTTTTTCCTCTATAAGTTATAATTTTTCTTCAAGAATTATATGTAATAAAAAATCTGTTATTAATGAGATTTTTAATGGTAAAAATGATTTAGAAAAATATGTAAGGCGAAAATATACCATAGTGGATGATTTACTAAATTTTATAAAGATGCAGCAGAACTGCTTAGTAAGTAGAATGAGTGGATCTGGTTCTACATGTTTTGGAATTTTCGAAAAAAAAGAAGATGCATTAAATGCTAGAAAAGAGGCTGAAAAAATATATGGTAATCAATTGATACATTGTGAAAAATTAGAAATTTAACTAATTTAAAATCAGTTTAATACTTAGATTCATATCCATTTACAATATAAATCTAATAAAATTTTATAGTTTAGTACCAATTTTTAAATCTATTTACTTAAAGTTGTATTCGATGTACAATTAATTTATGTGATCAATTTAAACATTTATTTAGGGGGATTTATGATTAATATGATGATTGATAAAGGAGTTATTAATTCTCATTATATATACAATGTATTAAAGTATCCTATTATTGGATTAGGAATGGTAGGATTAAGTTACTATGCTAGTGTAACTTTGAATAGCAACTCTTTGTTGGTTGATTTAGTTTCAAAATTCGATAAAAGTAGCGGATATGAAATTGCAACATTAAAGCACTATATATTAGCGAGAGAGTATTTAAAGCTATCATATGAATCTGTAAGTTTAGATTATTTTGGTAAATTTTTGTCAAATGGAGGCTTAACTTTAGGCTATAGCATGGCATCTATTTATAGTGAATCTTTAGACTTTATTAGTGGATTAATGCCAGAAGATACGCCAGTGATTAATGATTATCTATAGCTTTGATATTAGGAATATAATATGTGCATAGAAAAATAGTGAAATATAGATTTGCCTAAAGAACAATTTTGCTTTTATGGGGATAAAAAAAGAGTTTATCCCCCACATTTACTCGTAATGATTTGTATGACAAACACCCGTAGTACTACTTAATGATTCATCTGCAAAATCAGCTAAAGGCTGAGCAATTTTTTGCAGAAGATCTTGATCTATTTCACTTTGATTATAGTAAAATAATCTTCTTATCTCTTTATAAAAAATCCTTTACATATTTTTAAATTTATTATTAAGGTTAAAAATAAATTTAATTTTAGGAAGGTTTATATATCAGATTATTTTTTAGAGGAGGCACAACAAATTTCTGAAAAGACAGGTGATCAATTATCTGTTGAAAACATAGCAAGTTCTAATGCTACAGAAGAAAATATATCTAATGACAATGAGATTATGTCTTATGACAATAGTAAAATAGAAGTGGGAACAAACCGCTCTATTACCGACAGTTTAAAGAATGGAGTAGATTATGCGATCTCTATTCTTAATTCAGCAAATAAATGGTTAAATGATCCTTTTAAGTTTCCTGTTGCAGAAGCTGATAGTGTTTTTGTGATGAGCCTAGTAGCCTATGAGATAAGCATAGTTATACTGTTTCTCCCTCTCCAGATCCAGATAGGTGGATATGGAGTGCACCAAGCACAAGCTCTACATATTCGTCTTTAATAGGCCAAAATCCTTATTCATCTAGCACGTTATCTTCTTTATCTAGTGATAGCGTGGTAAATAGACCTTTTGCTGGTAATCCTAATCCATCTGGACAGGTTTTTACAAATCCAGGAAATGAGTATAAGATATTGTAGATTAGAATCATATTGGGAATATGATAGGGTGTGTAGTAATCCAGTATATGGAAATGTAAAGGCAAGTTGTCAAGGTAGTTGGCAGTGGGTTCCAAAACCTAAACATATTTGTAGATGAGTATAATAAAATAATGAAATATTTAAGTTATATATGTGCAGTTAGTATAATTTTTTATAATCTAATCTGTTACTCAGATGATAACAAGGTGCATGAAGCCAATATCTTAATAGATAAATGCTACATGCACTCAGATGAAAAAAATTATCAAAAAGCATTTGAGTATTGCAAGAAAGCTGCTGATATGGGTAATGCTAATGCTCTTAATTCTTTGAATATCATAGGCGATAAAGAAGAATAAATATATAGGTTGTAGCGGCTTGATTTTATAAATCTTTAGATAAACTTTGCATAAGCATATTTATAGAGTTTCCTAGGGATTTATCACTTTTCTTTTGAGATTTATAAAGTTTTAAGTCAAGCTGATTGCTATTTTAGAATTTTTCTTTTATCGCTTCATGCTTTTGTAGTTCAAGATCAAAAATCTTAATTGATTTTTTAAGTATTATTTTTAAAAATTCATCAGGAGTTACTTCACTCAGATCTGGATTGAATATGATTAAGAGGAGTGCTCTCAGACAATTATTACACTTTTTCTAAAAAATTAATATAACCTATATGGTAAATCACACATTTATAATGATGTAATTAATGCCAATATGACTTAACATCAATAACATAGCTAATTCTAAGTAATTGACTTTATATATTCTATAAGCTCAACTTTATTAAGATTATTTTTATTCTTATGCCAATATGACTTACCTTTTTCGATATACTTTCCTATGGCTTTATCTTTTATATTTAATTTCTGCAGTTCTCTTCCATTTATAGGAAAAATAAAGTCATTATCTCTTAATGCTTCATTGAAAAATTTATCATACTCAATAACCTTTCTAAAATTATTAACAACAAATAGAAATCTCAAGTACATATTCTTACCAAATTCATATAAGTATTTGTAATGATAATAATCATTAAACTCTTTTTGGCTATCAAATGAAGTAAGAGAATTAACTTCTTGAAATTCTTTATTTGAAAGTGATAATTCTTCTTTTAAAATCTTTACCTTATCTTTAGTTTGAATTTCACTTACATTAACTAATATTGCTAAATTTACTAACGGATCACCTATTTTAAAGTTTATATTTTTTAATATTACTTGTTTCACAATGACTTGGGATAGTCCAATAAACTTTAAAACATCTTCTATATTTAACTGTATAAGGGTATCCTTAACAAATTTCGAACCTAACAATTTAATTAATTCTTTCTTAATTCTCTCTTTAGATACGTGTTTTAAATTTTTAATATTTTCTATAGACACTTTATAACTATCATGGTCAATATTTTTTAAACCAAAGTATCCTAAAAATCTTATATATCTTAATGTTCTTAAATAATCTTCTTTAATTCTTTGACTAGGATCACCAATAAATTTCACTTTTCTTTGCACTAAATCTTCTTGGCCATTGAAATAATCATATAATTTACCATCTTGTGAAATAGATATAGCATTTATAGTAAAATCTCTCCTTGCAGCATCTATTTTCCAATCATTAGTAAATTCAACCTTTGCATGGCGACCATAGCATTTGATATCTTTTCTTAAAGTAGTGATTTCAAAATCTATATTATTAATCACAACTAAAACAGTTCCATGCTCTATACCAATTGGAAAAACCTTAATGTTATTTTTATTAAATATCTTTGTAATATTTTCTGGAGTTAAATTTGTTGCAATATCAAAATCTATAGGAGTCTTGCCAATTAGATAATCTCTGACGCATCCACCTATAATTCTGCATTCTCCATTATTGCTTAAAATAATATCAAATACTTTTTTTAACTCTTCTGTAAAATTTAAAGGTATTTTATGAACATTCATATAATAAGTAACTTAAGTTTTTGGCAAAAAGATAAAAAATAACAATAAAAAACCAAGCAATCAAGTAAGTTTCAATATGAAAAAATATTTTAATAGATATTGCTGTCTAAGTGTACTAATTTAAGGAAGTTTTCAGGTAGAAGTCCTTGATTATTTGTATTACAAAATTCTTCCAACATCATACTTGACTGAATATCCAATGTTTTATTGGGTTCTACACTTAAGCTCTCCTTGGCATTAAATTCATTCAAATGCTTTATATGCTCATAGCAGACTTTTTTACTATATAATATGCTTTTTTCTAGATCACTTGTCATAACTATACACCCTGAATAGTTGATTGTAGATTATAGAGGTATTTTTTGATAGATTCAATTAATTTAAATGTATTTCACTCTATCATCAAATACAAAACACTCTCCTTGCCATGTTGAATTTGGGTTCTCTTTATTGTCTTCTAGGTATTTAAGTATACCGTCTTTTAGATGATATACTTTTTCAAATCCCAGCTGTTTTAAAAATGCTGTAGATTTTTCACATCTAATTCCGCCAGTGCAAAACATAGCTATATTCTTTTTTTTATCTTCCTCTTTTAAAGTGCCTTTTAACCAATCAGCTAATTCAGTAAAGTGATGAATGTGTGGATTTATTGCTCCTTTAAATGTTCCCATTGCATATTCATAATAATTTCTTGTATCTATTACTATAGTATCTTCTTTTGCAATCAATTGATCCCATTCTTTAGAGATTAAATAAGTTCCTTTTTGAGACATATCTAATTCATTAGTATTAAATGTTACGATCTCTTTTTTTATTTTAACTTTCATCTTTTTAAATGGCCTGATATCAGAAAAGCTTATTTTAAATTTAGTATCTTTAAAAAAGGTGTGTTTTTGCAAAAAAGTACAAAAATTATTTATTAAAATTTCATCCCCTGCAATAGTTGAGTTAATGCCTTCATTTGCAATGATAATTGTTCCCTTTATATTATGTTTATTGCAAAAATTTAATAACTCTGCCTTTAAAGATTGTAGATTTTTAATTTTTACAAATTTATAAAAAGATGTAATTTTATATTTTAGCATAACCTCAATTACTTAGTGGCATTAAACCTATCAATTGCTGCTTGAATTATTTTTTTAGCATAACTATCGTCTTTCCAACCATTTACTTTTACCCATTTACCATTCTCCAGATCTTTATATCTTTCAAAAAAATGCTCTATCTTTTTGATTAATATTTCTGGTAAATCTGTATGGTTATTAATATTTTGAAAATATGGATCAATTTTATTAGTAGGTACAGCCAACACCTTTTCATCTAAACCTTTTTCATCTTCGGTAAGTAAAACACCTATTGGCTTAGCAGCAATAACAGATTTAATCGCAAGTGGATAGTTTGTATAAACTAATACATCAATAGGGTCACCATCTCCTGATAAAGTATGAGGGACAAATCCATAATTGCATGGATATTGCATACTTGTTTGCATAAATCTATCAACTACCATTGCTTCAAGATCTTTATCGAATTCATACTTAATTGGGCCTGCATTCATAGATATCTCTATAATAACATTCACCTCTTCAGGAGGATTTTTACCAATTTGTATTTTTGAATATTGCATGCCTATAACTTTATTTTTTATTAAATAGCTAACAATTAACATGCAAAAAGTAAAGAAAATACTTGTAATAATCGACAAAATAATTATCATCCATCAGTTAGGTAATAATATATAAATAAATTATGTCTTCTTTACTCGCTGCGTGGTCCACATGGTTGGTGCTTGCTTTTTTTTATGCGTATCAATTTGTTCAAAGGGTTTTCCCAAATATAGTAATGGATGATATTATGAGTAGGTATCAAGTGAATGCTAATGAGATTGGCCATTTTGCAGGAATTTATTACGTAGGCTATATTGCAATGCATATACCACTTGGCATAATGTTAGATCATTTTAATGCAAAAAAAGTTATACCATTATGTATACTATTAGCGGTAGCAGGATTTGCTCCCTTGGCATATATAGATAATTTTACTGTAGCAAGTTATGGCAGGTTACTGATTGGTATAGGTTCATCAGGAGCTGCTGTTGGTGCTTTTAAACTTTTACGCTTAGGTTTTGGTGAGGAGAAATTTCCAAGAATGCTAGGATGGATGGTGACAATAGGTTTGTTAGAAGCTGTATTTGGTATTGGCCCACTTGCAAGATTTATTTTATATTTGGGGTGGGAGGAAACACTTAAGTACATTTTATTATCAGGAATTATACTTGCCGCTTTAAGTTATTTTATAATACCAAATACTAAATCTGATGAAAAATTTAATTTAGACGTAATTTTAAAAGACTTTAAATATTTATTTTCTAACAAAATGGTATTTTTAGTATGTATACTAGGTGGTTTTATGATAGGTCCACTAGAGGGGTTTGCTGATGCATGGAGTAACCCATATTTAAAAACAGTTTATAAATTGACTAATGCTGAATCAGGAGATATAACGCAATTAGTATATATAGGAATGGCTGTGGGACTAGTTATTATGGGATTTATCTTTGAAAAAATTAAATCATATTATGGATTGCTTATAATTAGCGGTGCAGCTATGCTTGCATGCTTTATAGTGTTGCTTATGAATTTAGTACAAAATCCAATTACTTTAAAGCTTATATTCTTTGTGATAGGGTTCTTTTGCTCTTACCAAATACTCATTATAGCAAAGTCAGTGGCACTTGTTCATGTTGAACATGCTACATTTATTTCAGCTGTTGCAAATATGATAATGATGGGATTTGGATATTTTTCACATAGAGCAATAGGTATGATATTACATCATTTTTGGGATGGTATGAAAAATAATTTAGGTGCCCCTATATATAGTGTAGAGAATTTTTATAATGCTCTAGTAATCTTAATTGTAAGCTTAGCAATTGCTATCGTTGGTTTTGTTTTGCTTGTATTAGTAGAAAAAAATAAGAAAAAAATATCTTAATAAGTCTTGTCTTAGAAAAATTTATTATTATATAAGTTACAAAAGTTAATAAATTATATTTTAGTAAAATGAGCAAGACAATCGGCATAGACTTAGGCACAACAAATTCTTGTGTAGCTATAATGGATGGTAAAAATCCGAAAGTTATTGAGAATGCTGAGGGTATAAGAACTACCCCATCAACAGTAGCATTTACTGAAAAAGGAGAAAAATTAGTAGGCCAACCTGCTAAAAGGCAAGCTGTTACTAATCCAAAAAACACTGTATCTGCTGTAAAAAGATTAATTGGCAGAACTTTTTCAGATCCTAAAACTAAAGAATTAGCAAAAAAAGTTTCTTATTCTATTATTAATGCAAAAAATAAAGATGCTTGGGTTAAAATTGGAGATAAAGATTATGCTCCAAGTCAAGTAAGTGCAATGATTCTTGAAAAAATGAAAGAAACAGCAGAGAGTTATTTAGGGGAAAAAGTAACAAAAGCTGTAATTACAGTACCAGCTCACTTTAATGATTCTCAAAGACAAGCTACTAAAGATGCAGGAAAAATTGCTGGACTTGAAGTCCTTAGGATAATCAATGAGCCAACTGCTGCAGCTCTTGCATATGGATTAGATAAATCAGAAAGCAAAACAATTGCTGTATATGATCTAGGTGGCGGTACTTTTGATATTTCAATACTTGAAATTGGTGATGGTATATTTGAAGTTAAATCAACAAATGGTGATACTTTTTTAGGTGGTGAAGATTTTGATCTTAAAATATTGCAATATTTATGTGATGAATTTAAGAAGACAGATGGAATGGACCTAATGAAAGATCCACTAGCTCTTCAAAGATTAAAAGAAGCAGCTGAAAAAGCAAAGATTGAACTTTCAAATTCACTTGAAACAGAGGTAAATTTACCATATATTACTGCCGATGCGTCTGGTCCTAAACATTTAAATATCAAGATTACCAGAGCTAAATTTGAAAGCTTAGTAGATGATTTAATTAAAAGAAGCATCGAGCCATGTAAAGCAGCATTAAAAGATGCAGGAATTTCAGCATCTGAAATTAACGATGTTGTCTTAGTTGGTGGTATGACAAGAATGCCAAAAGTAATAGAAAAAGTTAAAGAGTTTTTTGGCAAGGAGCCTCATAAAGGAGTAAATCCTGATGAAGTAGTAGCAATAGGGGCTGCTGTTCAGGGAGCAGTGTTAAGTGGAGACATGAAAGATGTTGTTTTACTTGATGTTACTCCACTTACAATTGGAATCGAGACACTTGGTGGAGTTCTTACACCACTAATTGAAAGAAATAGCACTATACCAACTAAAAAAAGTCAAGTTTTTTCAACAGCAGAAGATAATCAGTCAGCTGTGACAATCAGAGTTTTTCAAGGAGAAAGAAAAATGGCAGCTGATAATAAACTACTTGGCCAATTTAATCTTGAAGGTATAGCACCTGCTCCAAGAGGGTTAGCTCAAATTGAAGTTACATTTGATGTTGATGCTAATGGAATATTACATGTATCTGCAAAAGATAAGGGAACTGGTAAGGAGCAAAAAATCACTATACAATCTTCTGGTGGTCTATCAGATGAAGAAATTCAACAAATGTTCAAAGATGCAGAAGAAAATGCAAGTAAAGATGAAGAGAAAAAAGCTTTAGTTGAAGCTAAAAATAAAGCTGATTCGTTAATTCATTCAACTGAAAAAAGTTTAAAAGAACATGGTGAAAAAATTTCATCTGCAGATAAAGAAGAAGTTGAAAATATTATTAAAGACTTAAAAGAATCTTTAGAATCAGAAAATGTTGATGAGATTAATAGTAAAGTTGAAAGCTTAACTCAAGCATCTATGAAGATTGGTCAGCAAGTTTATGGCAATGAACAACAACAAGCAGGAGATGAACAAGCAAGTTCTGAAAATAATAATTCTGCAGATCAATCTGATACAAATGCAGATGAAAAAGTTGTTGATGCAGAATATGAAGAAGTAGATGAAGAAAAAAATAAAGATTCAAAATAATATTTAGATAAGCTAGTTATATAGTATATTGTATTTAGATGACTGAATTTTTAAAATAAATATATTATAACTAGCGCTTATGTTCTCCACTCAAAGTTGGATTTTTTTAATAATAATTGTACTTATATCTGTTTTTATTGATCTTGGTATATCATTAAGAAATTTAAAAAATATGAGTCTTAGAAGTGCGGTATTCTTATCTGCAATCTGGATTGCACTTGCAATTTCATTTGGTATATTTATATATTTCTATGCTGGAATTGATATGGCAATAGAGTATATTACAGCTTATAGTATTGAGCTGTCTCTTAGTATAGATAATGTATTCATATTCATAATCATTTTCAAATATTTTAAAATTGATTCTAAGTATCAACATAAAGTTCTATTTATTGGTGTACTAAGTGCTATAATATTTAGGTTAATTATGATTATTTTTGGTCTTTATATTATCCAGATGTTTGAATGGTTATTCTTACCATTTGGCCTAATATTAATTTATAGTGGTTATAAGTTACCAAAAATAGAAGAGAATCAATCAGATTCTTTACAAAATAATTTTATATTAAAATTTATTAAAAAACGTTTTAATTACTCTAATAGTCAGTCTAATGGAAATTTATATTTTTACAAAAACGGCAAACTTTTCATTACACCACTTGCCCTAGCATTATTAGTAATTGAAAAGGCAGATCTTGTATTTGCACTTGATTCAATACCAGCAGTTCTTGCAATTACAAAAAATTCATTTATAGCATTTAGCTCAAATATACTTGCAATTTTAGGTTTAAGATCTATGTATTTTATTATGGCAAATGCTGTTCAAAAATTTCAATATCTAAAGCATGGAATAGGATATATGCTTACCTATATTGGAATAAAAATGATTTTAGGATTTTTTGGTATACATTTTTCGAATTATATATCTATACTAATTATTGTTATTTTTGTATTGAGTTCTATCGTGATTTCAATTATAAAAAAACCATCTCTTAAAATTTAATACTATGAAATAATAGGTATTTCTAATAAAAACAACTATGGTACTAAAATGAAAATTAACGCAAATGATATTAAAATTGGAAATGTAATATCACACGACAACAAGTTTTTTGTTGTATCAAAAACAATGCACACACAACCTGGTAAAGGTGGAGCGTATATACAGGTTGAAATGAAAGAAATGAAAACGGGTACAAAAACAAACCATAGATTTAGAAGCTCTGAAGATGTAGAAAAGATCAGATTAGATCAAGAAAAATATCAATTTCTATATCAAGAAGATAACTTTATTATTCTTATGGATCAAGAAACTTTTGAACAAAAAAGCATAGATAAATCACTTTTAGGAGATCAATTGCCATTCATAAAAGAAGGTATGGACATAACATTAGAAATGCATGATAACGAAGCATTGCTAGCATACCTACCAGCATCAGCTGAAGTTACTATAAAAGAATGTGAACCAGTTGTAAAAGGCCAAACATCTACCTCTTCTTATAAACCTGCAATTTTAGAGAATGAAGCTAGAATTATGGTGCCTCCATTTATAAATCAAGGTGATAAGGTAGTTATTGATATTAAAGAATTAAAATATATAGAAAGAGTAAAATAATTATGCCTATAGAATATGATACTTTATATAAAGCTATCGCAAATGGTTTTCCTAATTCTAAAATAGAATTAGTTGATACAGTAGGAGATAATAATCATTATCAAGTTAAAATCACTTCAGAAAAATTTAATAAACTTTCTAGGGTTAATCAGCATAAATTAGTACATGAAATTTTAAAGGATTGCTTAGGTACTGATTTACATGCACTTTCAATCCAAACTTTTAAAACTTAAATAACGTTAAAGGTAATTTATGAATCAGAATATACAAAATAAAATCAAAAGTTTAATACAAGAAAACGATGTAGTTTTATTTATGAAAGGTACGCCTGAAATGGCGATGTGTGGATTTTCTGCAGCTGTTGTAAATATTCTGAATATTTTAAAGGTTAAATTTGTTGGAGTTAATATTTTAGAAGATGAGGAATTAAGGCAGGGTATAAAAGAATATTCAGACTGGCCTACAATTCCACAACTATATGTGAATCAGGAATTTATTGGTGGTTGTGATATTGTGCAAGAAATGTATAAGAGTGGTGAACTTCAAGAATTATTTTCATCAAAGTAGAATAAGCTTTCTTTATTATTGTTATTGCGAGAGCATCTTGATGCTCGTGTCAATCCAGATAAAAAATCTCTAGCTTAGCAATTCATACATTGTTTTGCCAATTTCAGCAGGAGACATAGAAACGGCAACTCCAGCACTCTTCATTGCTTCAATTTTTGCTTCTGCAGTGTCATCACCACCAGAAATGATGGCCCCAGCATGGCCCATTCTCTTTCCTGGAGGAGCAGTTCTACCAGCAATAAATCCCACAGTTGGCTTTTTGATTTTATGATTTTTAATATAATGTGCTGCCTCAATTTCTGCAGCTCCACCAATTTCACCGATCACAACAATCGATTTGGTTTCGTCATCATGTAAGAATAATTCAAGTGCATCTATAAAATTAGTCCCATTTATTGGGTCACCACCTATTCCAATACAAGTAGATTGTCCAAGTCCTAAAACTGAAGTTTGGTGCACAGCTTCATAAGTTAATGTGCCCGATTTTGAAATTATACCAACACTTCCTTTTTTATGAATGTAACCTGGCATAATACCAATTTTGCACTCATCAGGTGTAATTATACCAGGACAATTTGGCCCAATTAATCTTGTCTTAGAGTTAGCTAAAGCTTTCTTTACTTTTAGCATATCTAAAACTGGGATACCTTCGGTAATACAAACAACGAGTTCAAGCTTAGCATCAATTGCCTCAAGAATTGAATCTGCAGCAAATGGTGGTGGTACATAAATTACTGATGCATTTGCTTCTGTTTTTTTCACAGCTTCTTCAACAGTGTTAAAAACTGGTAGTTCCAAATGAGTTGAACCTCCTTTACCAGGGGTTACACCTCCTACCATTTTTGTTCCATATTGAATTGCTTGCTCAGAATGAAAAGTTCCTTGAGCACCTGTAAAACCCTGGCATATAACTTTTGTTTGTGAATTTACTAAAACTGACATAACCTCTCCTTAACTTACTACATTTACAATTTTCTTAGCAGCATCTTCTAAATCATTTGCTGCTTCAAGCTTCAAACCTGATTCTTGTAAAATCTTTTTACCCATTTCAGCATTTGTTCCTTCAAGTCTTACAACAACAGGAACATTGATTTGAACTTCTTTAGCTGCAGTGACAATACCATTTGCAATGATGTCACATTTCATGATTCCACCGAAAATATTGACCAAAATCCCTTTCACATTGCTATCTGACAAAATAATTTTGAATGCCTCTGTCACTTTTTCAGTTGTTGCTCCTCCACCAACATCAAGAAAATTTGCTGGTTCTTTACCATATAGCTTAATAATATCAATAGTTGCCATTGCAAGACCTGCACCATTTACCATGCAGCCGATTGAACCATCCATTTTAACATAACTTAAGTCATACTTTTTTGCCTCCACTTCTTGTGGATCTTCTTCGTGAATATCTCTCATAGCTTCAATGTCAGGATGCCTGTAAAGAGCATTGTAATCAAAATTGAATTTCGCATCAAGTGGAATAAATTTTGAATCCTCTGTTTCGATCAAAGGGTTTATTTCAATCTGACTTGCATCTGTATCAACAAATGATTTATACAAAGCTCTAACAACTTTAGCAAAACTCTTAAGCTGAACCTTATCAAGTCCCATGCCAAAACCAAGCTTAGCTATGTGAAAATTTTGAAGCCCGATTGTGAAATCTACCTGAGCAGTAATAATCTTCTCTGGGCTTTCCTTTGCAACTTCTTCAATCTCCATGCCACCCTCAGTGGACGCTGCAATTGTGATGCAATTGTTATCCCTATCAAGCACGACAGAGATATAATATTCTTTTTTGATATTACTACCTGCTTCCACATACACTTTTCTAACAAGCTTGCCTTCTGCTCCTGTTTGAGGCGTAATTAGCTTCATACCGATCATATTTGAAGTGTAATCCCTCACTTCATCAAGAGTTTTTGCAAGTTTAACGCCACCTGCCTTGCCTCTACCACCTGCGTGAACTTGAGCCTTTATCACCCATACGTTAGATTTGATTTTGGAAGCTGCATCAACTGCTTCATCAGCATTAGTTGCAAGTAGACCTTCAGGCAACTCAAGACCATATTTTCTCAAAATCTCTTTCGCCTGGTATTCATGAATATTCATAGCTTAATCATTATGATAATTTAGTTTTTAATAGTAGTGAATTAGTTGCAAGTTGTAAACTAAATGTTTTTATTTTTTCTGGATTGCCGCACTTCACTGCGTTCGCTCGCAATAACAATCTATAACACTGTCATCACGAAGGAGAGACGTTAGTCCCGACTGTGGTGATCCATAATTTGTTGTTATGCTAGGTTTTGTTGATGTATTGCTGGATTGCCGCGCTTCACTGGGTTCGCTCGCAATGACGAGGTAGGGGCACAGTGGATTGCTGCACTTAACTACGATTCGTTCGCAACTACAAGATTATCACGGTTGCTGTTAGCAATGACAAAGTAGATAATTGTATTTTAATCTATTTAATTTTATAATGAATAATATAGTGTTTGCTTGTATTGAAAAGTTTTTACTCCATAAGATCTGGTGATAATATTTGATAAAATTGTGCAAGATTCATACATAAGTCAGAATCTTGATGTTTATCAAACCAACTGCAATGTTTACCCAACGACTCAATTAAACCTTGCTTATTCTCAAATATATACGACTTAAAGTAATCATTGACTTTTTCTAAAATCAGCTTATCTACCTCTTTTTGAAATTTTTCTTGAGCAGTTAAAGATTCACAAATGTCGATTTTTGATTCTTCTTTACTAGTTGAGCATTTAATCATCAAATCTATTTTGATTTTTTGACCTCCTATCTTTATAATCAAACCCTTAGATTCTTCATTTTCAACTTTAAGCTTTAGTTTTCTCAGTTCCAAAAGTTTACCAATATTATCATTTAAATAGTCGAATTTAGAAGTTGAAATTATTGGTTTTTTTATAATTTTAACTGAGCATGAAGGAAAGAAATCAAAAGAAGTTGGTAATTTTTGATTTATAGTACTTTGAAAATTTTTAGCTACACTACATGAATAATCAAACGCACTCTTTGAAATATTATTCTTTAAATTATACGCACCCTCCAAAATACTATTCTTTAAATCATACCCAAAATTTATTATGTGATTCGGAAGCTCTAATGCTCTGTTTTTTACGTTATTAAAATTTTCATATATTGAATCTAAATTAATATATCTTTCTAACATAATAAACCTAAAGATTGTATAGAATCAAAATATTCATTAGCAGCACCTTCAAACAATGGAGAGCATATCAATTCATCATATTTAACATCATTACAGTGTTTGATTGATTCCTCAACTTGTTCTTTTTGGTAACCACTACTTTTTAATGTTTCTATAATAGAAGTGTTTATTTGATTTACTTTCTCTGATTTATAATCAACTAAATCTGAACAATAGTTAACAATTTTTGCAATTGACTTTTGACTACATTTAGTTTCCTCTCTTTCATCTTTACAATATTGATAATCCTCTGGAATACCAGGCTGATCTTTCAATTTATTATACAGCATCCCAGTGGCTAAAAAAAGTTTCATATCATTACTTTCTACAAATTTATTAGTATTGTATTGATAATCATCTTTATTAATTACCTCTAACTTATTCTCATCAAAAAATGTATTGATTTCTTTCTTTTCTTCATTTGTCACATACAACTTAACTCCATTTTTAACCAAATGATAGGAAATTACTTTAACATCTTGTTCTAAATTCAATTCTAGCTTTATGTATTCTTTAATAGTAGTGTTTTTTGCTTTTTGAGTCTTTATAGCTTTTACTTTACTTTCCCTTGATTGATCTTGGTCATCATTTCCAGGTAAAGATTTAATATTGGTTACAGTGCATTCTGAAAGACCATAATACGTTTTTACAGATTGTTTAATAAGTTCTCCAATACATGGGATAAATTCCTTAGTTATAAATCCACAAATATCTTTTAAAATTACATCTTTTTGGAAATTAAATAGAGTAGTATATTTATCGAATAAATCAAATTTTATACTTTGTATATTGTAACGTAAACGCTAAAATATCCCCATCTTGACAAGTATTATCCGCCTTTCTTTGGGTTTCTTAAGTTTTTTGATAATTCTAAAAAAAATTTAATTTGATGATATTTTTTTATCAATATTATATGGAAGTAAATTTACTAACTCTTTTGGATCAGAATAATCATGAATATGATTCAGCAAATATTTTAAATAATCATAAGGATTAATCTTATTTACTTTGCAAGTTTCAATAATACTATAAATATTTGCACTAGCTTTAGCACCCTTAGTTGTTGCACAGAACATCCAATTTTTTCTGCCAACTGCAAATGGTTTTATACTACGCTCCGAATCATTATTATCAATACGCAGTCTTCCATCTAAAAG
>NZ_RXFM01000099.1 GCF_003953955.1 Candidatus Aquarickettsia rohweri
GATGTTCTGTGCAACAACTAAGGGTGCTAAAGCTAGTGCAAATATTTATAGTATTATTGAAACTTGCAAAGTAAATAAGATTAATCCTTATGATTATTTAAAATATTTGCTGAATCATATTCATGATTATTCTGATCCAAAAGAGTTAGTAAATTTACTTCCATATAATATTGATAAAAAAATATCATCAAATTAAATTTTTTTTAGAATTATCAAAAAACTTAAGAAACCCAAAGAAAGGCGGATAATACTTGTCAAGATGGGGATATTTTAGCGTTTACAAAAAGAAAGGTAGTAGCTGTTAAAAGATATTTATTATAGTTACCATAAATAATTTCTTGCATATTGAAACTAAACACCTCTATATTTTTTGTTATTAAACCTTATCCTTAAATAGAATTAAATAATTATTTTCTAAATTCTAAGAATTAACTAACTAATAAAATGTTTAATATAAATAATATCCCAAAAATTTTAAAATCATTTATCCCCCAGTTATTTATAATTTTATTATTAGTTTTAATATGGACTTGTTCAGAAACATTTTTACTTTACATGTTAAAATATACCATTGATGATATATATAAAACTACTTTAGACGATCAAAAATACTGGTTATTTATAGGTTTATTTATTCTGATAATATTCTTTATCGAAATGCCAATGCGTATTGCTAATTTTTTACATGCTAAACTATCACCAAATATATCATGTATGTTACGAGATAAACTTACTGCAAAATTATTAAAAAAAGATTTAATATTTTTTAATAACAATAAAATTGGGGAACTTTCTTCTAAAATTGCTCAACTTCCCAATGCTATAGAAAATATAATTAAAATATCATTATACGGAATTATTGCAGGCAGTTTTAGTTTCTTTGTAATGGTTACACTAATTACTTTAGATTTATGGACTATAGGTATTTATTTTATTATATGGTATATTTTAATGATATTAATAGGTATTTATTTTATTAAAAAAACTATAAATCTATCACAAGACTATGCTCATGATACAAACCTTGCAAATGCTGAACTTACAGAGTTATTACAAAATATTTTAAACATAAAAGTTGCAGCCAAAGAAAGTTATGAACGAGGTAGAATAAAAAAATTTTACAATAATATAGCTCATAATCAAACTTTATTAGAAGTATTACTATTTAAAGCTGATACACTAAGAAGCATAATTTCAGCATTTTTACTAATAGGATTATTTAGTTTTTCACTATTACAAGTGTTAAAAGGATTAGCTAATATTGGAGATTTAACTTTTATTACAAGTGCAGCATTTATTGCACGACGTGATATCTGGAGAGTTTCCTTACAGTTAACAGAAATTTATAAAGATTTTGGCTTTATAAAAAAAATAGAAACTATTGCTAATTCAAGTATTCAACAATCAAGTAATAAAACTCTCACCAATATAAAATCCATAAAATTAGAGAATTCTTATTTTAGCTTTAATAAAAATCAATATATTCTTCAAGATATTAATCTTGAAATCAAAAAAGGACAAAAAGTTGCACTAGTTGGTCCATCTGGAACTGGTAAAACAACCCTTGCTAAAATTTTACAGGGAGTTTATAAATTACAAAAAGGAAATTTTTTGATCAATGATTACAATTATTATGATTTCCCCTCAAATAACATCGTAAAATATTTAGCTTATATTCCTCAAGAACCAATTTTGTTTAATCGCTCTATAAGAGACAACATAATTTATTTAAATAATAAAATAGATAATGCAAAAATGAAAAAAATTGCAAAAATAACACTTTGTGAAGATTTTATTAACAAATTACCTTTAAAATATGAAACTATGCTGAGTAATTTAGGGAATAATCTTTCTGCTGGACAAAAACAAAGATTAGCATTAGCTAGAGCATTATATTCTGAAACAAAATGGCTTATTTTAGATGAACCATCTTCAGCACTGGATTCTATAACAGAAATAAATCTAATAAAAAACTTATTATTACACTGCAAAGACTATACTTTAATATTTATAACACATAATGCTAAAATTATGAAATTAATGGATGAGATTGTTTTTTTACAAGATGGCAAAATAATAGCAAAAGGCAACCATAATCATTTAAATGAAACATGTGTTCCTTATAATAATTTTATCAGTCAAATAAATTATGAAAAGTAAAATTATTGATTTAAGAAGTGATACCACAACACTTCCAATAAAAACCCTAATAAAAAATATGATAAATGCTGAAGTAGGTGATTATGCTTATGGTGAAGATAAAGCTTATAATGAACTGGTAGCTTATTGCAAAGAGTTATTCAATGTAGAAGATGCGATATTTGTAACTAGTGGAATGCTTGCTAATAGATTAGCAATTTTATCTCAATCTCAACCTGGAGATGAAGTTATAACTGAGTACGGATATCATATTAATTTTTTTGATAGTGGTGCGACTGCTAAAGTTTGCGGAGTAGTGCTTAATTGTATATATTCTAGTAAGGGTATTATTACCGTAAATAGTATTAAAAAGGCAATTAACTCAAAACCAAGATACAAAACATTTGCTCAAGTTAAACTTGTTATGATTGAGAATACAATTAATAGCAGACAAGGCAAAGTATTTCCTTTTATTACTCAAAAAGAGATTTATAAATATCTTAAAAATCAAAAGATTAATTTACATCTTGATGGAGCAAGAATTTTTAATGCACATGTAAAAACTCAAATTCCATTAAGTGAATATGCAAAGTATTGTGATACTATAAGCTTTTGTTTTTCTAAAAGTTTAGGAGCTCCTTTTGGTTCAATGCTTTTAGGAAAAAAAGATATTATAGAAAAAGCAAAGAGATATCAAACTTGGCTAGGAAGTGGATTTCACCAAATTGGATTTCAAGCTAAAGCTGCACAATATACAATAAAAAATCATATTTCTAAAATTATGTTAGATCATGACAATGCAGAATTATTTGCTAGTATGTTATCTAATATTAAAGAAATAAAACTATTAGGCTCTACTGAAACTAATATGGTTTCCTTTGATATTTCTAAGCTGAAAGTAACGAATGATTTTTTTTTAGACTGTTGTGCTACAAATGGATTATTATTATTCCCTTGGTTAGAAGGATAAATTAGAGCGGTTCTACACATGGGTGTTACTAAAATTGATATAGAAAAAGCATATCAAATTATCAAAAATTGTATTCAAAAAATTAAAAAGGCAAAAAAATGAAAATAAAAATTGATTACTTCAGTGATACAAATGTGACACCTTCTAAAGAAATGTTAAATTATATGATAAAAGCAAAAGTTGGCAATGAAGCTGCATGTGAAGACCCCACTACAAATGATTTAATTGAAAAAACTTGCCAATTACTTGGTAAAGAATCAGCAATATTTTTGCCTACTGGTACTATGGCTAATAGCATAGCTTACAGGACACATTGCGATAGACCTGGAGACATAATAGTATTAGATGAAACGTCTCACCCTTTAAAAGTTCAGTCAGGGTCTATTGGTGGTCTAGTTCATGCAAATTCATATACTATCTCTGGTGATAGAGGTATTTTTACTAAAGAGCAAATTTCACCAATAGTTAAAAGAGGAGTAGGACGTAATTTACCAAGGATAAGATTAGTCTCAGTTGAACAAACTACTAACTTTGGCGGTGGCGCTATATGGCCTATGCATCAAATAAAAGATATTAGTTATTATTGCAAAGATCATGGTATATTAACTCATCTTGATGGAGCAAGAATTTTTAATGCTAGTACTGTTACTGGAATATCAGTAAAAGATTACTGTCAATATTTTGATTCAGTCTATATTGATTTTGCTAAAGGCCTAGGAGCTCCTATAGGTGCTATTCTTGCTGGAAGCAAGAATTTCATTGAAAAAGCTTGGTATTATAAATTTCAGCAAGGAGGCTCTTTACATAAATCAGGAATTCTTGCAGCTGCATGTATTTTTGCACTGGATAATAATATAAAGGACCTTGTTTTTGATCATGAAAAAATAAAAATACTTGCAGAAGGGTTAGACAACATCCCATGGATTAAAATTGATAAGGAACTTTATAAAACTAATATTCTTTATTTTAAGCTACAAAATACAAAATATACAACTAAAACCTTTATTGACCTTTTATTAAAACATAAAATTAGAATGTTAGCCTTAGATGATAAAATTAGAGTAATCACACATATGGATATTTCCTTTGATGATGTGTATGAAACAATAAAAATAATTAAGAATATCTTTAATTAAATATATTATTAATTTTCAAAAAATAGGTTATAAAGTGTTTGATAAAAATTTAACTAATTTCTCCCGTAACTATAAAATTGGGATAAGTTGGTTTATATTTAGTTTAATTGTTAGCAGCTTCAATGATGTTATTGCAAAATATTTAAGTTTTTATTTACCTCCCCTCGAGATATCATTCTATAGGTTTCTTTTTAGTACTGTTAGTCTTTTACCTTTTGTTCTTTATAATGGAATACTATCTATAAAAACTTCAAGATTTACTTTTCATTTTATTAGAGGCTTATTTCTAGCATTAGCAATATTTTTATGGATTAATGGGTTGAAATCATCACAAGTAATAATGGCCACGATTATAAGCTTTACTATCCCGATGTTTATACTAATTCTAGCACCTATTATTCTAAAAGAAAGTATCTCATTAAAATTATGGATAGTAACATTTGTCGGTATAATAGGAATTTTAATAACAATTACACCAAATACTGTAAATTTTACTATAGATTCATGTCCATTTGTTATAGCAGCAATACTCTTTGCAAGCCTTGATATTATTAATAAAAAATACGTAATTCAAGAAACTATGCTAAGCATGCTATTTTATTCTTCTTTGTTTACAACTATTTTTTTGTTCCTGCCTTTAAATTTTAATTTAGTAACTCCACAAATAATTGATTTAATTTTTCTTATATTTTTAGGTGTAAATAGTAATATTATTCTATTTTGTATACTTAAAGCATTTAATTTAGTTAAAGTTTCAAGTTTAGCACCACTAAGATATTTAGAATTATTATTTTCAGGACTTTTAGGATATTTTGTATTTAATGATACACCAAATATCCACATGCTTCTCGGTACATTAGTTATTATACCTACTTCACTTTATATCGCTATTCAACATTTTAAGTAAGGCAGGGTCTCTAATTTAAAAAGTAATTTTTATATTGGCTTTTAATATGTTATGTCCACATTACCTTATTTTACATATAAAATTTAATAACTTTTTACAAATTATTAATGTAAACGCTAAAATATCCCCATCTTGACAAGTATTATCCGCCTTTCTTTGGGTTTCTTAAGTTTTTTGATAATTCTAAAAAAAATTTAATTTGATGATATTTTTTTATCAATATTATATGGAAGTAAATTTACTAACTCTTTTGGATCAGAATAATCATGAATATGATTCAGCAAATATTTTAAATAATCATAAGGATTAATCTTATTTACTTTGCAAGTTTCAATAATACTATAAATATTTGCACTAGCTTTAGCACCCTTAGTTGTTGCACAGAACATCCAATTTTTTCTGCCAACTGCAAAT
>NZ_RXFM01000100.1 GCF_003953955.1 Candidatus Aquarickettsia rohweri
CCAATTTTTATTCCTTAAGAAAGGCAGCAGAAGAATATAGTAATAATGGCCGTATAGAAAATTTTTCTTTAAAACTTAAATGTGTTAAAACTTTAGAAGCTCGCTCTATCCTCAATTATAATAGGTGGAATTTTTTTTCTGTTAAGAACAAATTTTTAGCAAAACCATCAATAGAAATTATTTTGCAAGGACAAAAAGCAATTAATTATATAAAGTCTTATAATAATGTACCTTGTGGAAGCGGCTACGATTCTTGTATACTATTTGAGCAAAAAAGCTTCGTATACAAATCCTACCCCTCAACAGTAGCATTTACAGATGTAGATGTAGCGAGGTTATCTGGGCTTTCCAATTATGCAGTTGCAAAAAGTGATTTGCCAAACTTACTTGATCAGTTTAAGGATAATAGCAATGCACTGGTACCATATGATTTAAAATCAAAGGAGATAGAAGAGTTTAAGCTATCAGCAATTGATATGATGAATAATTTAAGGAAGGAAGGTTATGAGATAAGGTTGGATAATGTATTTAATTTTGGTGGTCAAAGTAATCAAGAAGCAAGATTTTTAAGATACTTCTTTGAGCAATATAATCCTGGGATTTACAAAGTAAATACACCAAATCAATTAGCAATAGGAGATGGGTCTTGTGTAGATAGTTGTGCACTTGCTGGTGATGGTACTGGGTTAGTTGCAAGTGGTGGATTAGTAACCAATTACATATTTGAAAGTATATTTGAGCTTCCAGGAATGAAGCAAAAAGGAACTGCTTATTTACTGAAGGAATTGGGATATAGTACAGGTGATATTATACAAATACTAGCAGACCCTGATTATGAACATGAGGTATTAAAAAGAGCAATCTTTGATAAGTTAGGTAAAGCATATATATGGAATCATAAGAAGAATGATGATGATGAGTTTGATCAATTGCTTAAGAATGCAGTCACATCTAAAAGGGATTTAGGGTTAATACCAGGCATAGAATTAACAAGATGGCAACAAAGTGAGCTTGTGGATGCAATACTGTGGCCAGTAAAAGAAAATATAAATGGAATAGAAGTATGGTCTTTAAGGTTGTATGTAACAGAGGAGATACTTAAGGATGGTTATAGTAGTGCAACGATAGCACTTAAGAATACAACATTAATGATAGATGAAGATGTATTTAATGGTGGATTGATAAATTCAATAGGAGATACATTTATAGAGGCAAGGAATATTTATCAGCTAAATCAAATTAAGGGAAGTGGTAGTTTAAATGTCGAGGCTAGAGGTAGCTTTATAATGGAAATGCTTGTGAAGGTGATTGAACAATATAGTTGTAACTCGCATATAGTTAGTTATGTTCCAATGAATAGTCCAGCAGTAGACTTGAATGGAAGCTTTAAAGTAAATTCTAAAGGAAATATTGGTGTAAAGGGTGGAGAGATAAAAGCTGATACTATTGCAATAGAGTCAGGGGATAAGATAATAGTCATACCAGCTGCAATATATAATAAATTATATTATTCATGGGGTGATGGGTATAGTAGAAGTGAGAGTTTAGAATATGAACTTGCTAGGATAATGGCAAGTGGAGATATAAAGATAGTAAGTCAAAATGGAAATTACTTATACTCACCAATAATTAAAACAGAAGGAGAATTTGAGTTAGAAGCAAAGCTTGGGAAGAATGTAATAGAAGCAGTTGCGAATAAGTATATAAGTGAGAGATATGAAGATGATAGTTGGTTCGTGTTTAGTAGTGAAACATATTCATATAGTAGCATTACGAATATTATAAGACCTTTTATAAGTGCAGCTAAGAAAGTAGTATTTGGGTCATTAGAAGATACAGCAATAAGGGCAGCGATCATAACAACAAGCTCAATGGAGATTAAGACTGGAAAAGATGATATTGTTGGATTAATAAGCTTATTACCTGGTAAGAATATAATGCTAAAAGAAGAGTGGGGAGAAAGTGATTATGTAATAAGAAGCAAAAAATATGTTGGCAAATCAGTATCTGAGGAGATAGTTCCTACAATAATACAAATAAATAATGATTGTAAGGGAGTGGAAGGTGAAGGAGATGCAGTTAAAACTATGGATGGAAAATGTGCCACATTTATAGGCTATGGAAGTGGTGGATGGTTACAGTTGGCAAGTAAGGTAGAGGCTGAGACGATAGAAATAAAAGCACCACCAGGAATGAAGTTAGTGGCAGCACCAGAATTAGATTTTAGTTATGCGGCTGTAGATAAAAAAGGAATAGGCTTTGCATTTACATCAAATTCAAGAGAGCAAAGTGTAGGGCTTGGGATTAAGGTGAGTAAAAGTAGAGAGACGAATGCGGAAGCAATACATAGGGTCTCAAGTTTAGTAGGACATTTTATAACACTAGATACAGATGAAACTATTTATACAGAAGGAGCGTATATAAAAGCAGAGGAAAAGTTAACAACAAAATCTAAACTAGAAATACATGATGTGGTATATTATACTAAGACACATAGCCAAAGGAAAGTAGAAGGGTTTTTAGGATTTAAATTAGGGATACAAAATAGTATAGCAGGACTTATAGAAAGTGGTAAGAGTGTAGATAAAAGTATTAGGCAAGGTGGGAAAGAAGGAGCGATTAATACAGCATTTGCAGCATGGGATGCATATAATACATTAATGGGGATAGCGGCAGGAGGAGGATTATTCCAAGGTGGAGTATGGCTTGCTGCAAGTTATCAAGAAAGCAGTAATGAGTTAGATAAAAGAACAGTTAAGTTTACTACAATAGAAGTAGGAAAAGAAGAAGATGGAAAATTAAAAGAAGGCACATATGAAAGCACAAGTGAGGAGTTGAGATTAAAATCAACACAGATCAAAGCATATGATGCATATTTCAATACAAATAAGCTAACTACAAATACAGCAAATAACGAAGAACATAGAAGATCACAAGGCGGTGGAATAAATATCCAAGTTGGAATGAGTGGAACTGTAGGTTCAAATGTAGGTGGCAATACAGGAAAGCTAAATAGTGACGAGATAGTTCCTATTCATGCAGAAATATATGTAACAAATAGATTAGAGTTAAAAGTAAAGGGACATGCGGATATCAAAGGTACATTTATAGAAGCAAAATCACTTGAAGCAAGCTTTGAGAGTTTAATATTGGAATCAGTAAAAGAGCTAGAAGAAAGCAGTGGTAGGAGCTTTGGATTGTCAACAGGATGGGGTAATAGTGTATCTAAGAGTTATGGTGGATCATTTGAAGTAAGTAGTGGTAAGAGGAATGTAGTGAGCAAGCTAACAGGGTTAGTTGGACAAGAAGATGCAAATATAATAGTAGCACATGCGCTAGAGTTAAATGGAGCAATGATAGCAAATGCTGAAGTAGATGAAGAAGGGAATTACAAAGATGTGGGTAATTTGATACTTACTGTAGGAGAGTTATTTGTGAAGTATGTATACGATAGTGATGAGGGGTATACTCTTGGAGCAAGTATTAACTATATAACTGAAAACAAAGGAAGCGATGGAAAGATAAGTAAATACGGAGTTGTGATTGGCGGAAGAGATGGGGATGGATATACATTTGCGACAATAGGAAAAGGTGAAGTAAAATGTACAGAAAGTAGAGTTAATAAAGTATGTGAAATAGAAAAAGCAAATAGAGATGTAAGTAAGACAAGTAGCTTTGATTATGACTACAAGATAGAAACAATAAGAGCAAAATTTAGCTCTTTAGATGAGGAAACAAAGAAGAAAGCAATAGAAAATTTAAAATCTGGAAAGTTCTTTGAGAATATTGCAACTAGCTTTATGGATGCAGTTGGTGAGGTTGGGGAAGCATTAGGTAATATATTGCCAAATAAAGAAAGCATCAAACAAGATGAGAAAACTAAATTTAATCCCAAGGATCAAGTATTTACAAATGATAAATATGCAAGAAAAAATAATCTAGATGAATTATCAGAAATAGATCAAAAAATTTTAAAAAAATATCCAGAACTCAATGGTAATATATATAAAAAATTATCAATTATTAGATTAGCACATCACTTAGAAAGTAATAATTTGGTATTAGATAGAAATGGCGCAATTGATACAGCATATGCAGCAGTATCGAAGTATATGTCAGAAAATCCAGTGATTAGACCAGCAGCATTGCCATTAGTGGCGATGGGAATTGGTCAGGCAATAAGAAGCTGTGCGACAAGTTCTGCATGCGTAAAAGCTGTTCTGGAAATTTCAATAGGAGCTGCAGCTTGGCTTGGAATTAAAATTACAACAGATAAGCTAAATGAAGAATCTTATAAATCTAGCAATGATGATATTTCTAAAGATAAGCAGCAAACTCAGCAAGAGCCAGGAACTGCAGTAGCCTCATCAGGAGCACCTGATCCTGATGATGACTTCGATCCTGATGAAGAAGAAAACCTAAATAATGAAAAATCTACTAATCAACTTAATCAAGAAATAAAAAAAGGGCAAGCTCCTAAAGAGATAAAAAGGGTCGATAAAGCTAATCCTTTTATAAAAGGACAAAAAACACATGTTCATTTTAATAACGGTGCTGCTTTAAATAAAGATGGGACATGGAGAGAAGGATTTATAAAACTAACAAAAAAACAAAGATTATGGTTACAAAAAAATGGATGGAAATTACCAAATGATTAAATTTAATAACATAGAAGACTGGTTTAATAAAATACAACCAGAAATAAAAAAATCTAAATCAGTTGATATAGATTTAGACTATTTCTTAAAGAGAAATAAGGACCCTCTTTGCTTTGTAAAAAAGGGTATTGTAATGTTAAATGAATTAGTAGTTTTATGTAAAAAAAAGGGCATTATAGAATATTACATGCCGTCAATAATTATTCCATTAAAATGCATTAAAGCTAGTAACATTGCAGTATTCAATTCGAATAATTTTGATTTAGTAAACGAAATAGAAAGTATGAGCCCAGGTGATATATGTTTAATTAATCGTGATGAAAATAAGTATTATGTCATGTTAGAAGAATATAAGTATCCTCTAAAAATAGAGTTGCCAATAAAATTAAATAAAAACTGCAAAATTTATTATCATTGCTTTCGTAATGAAGAAGAATTAAAGCATAATTGGGAATTCTATAGATATATAAGCATAAAGCATTATACAGATAGGCTTATTAATTA
Organism: Candidatus Aquarickettsia rohweri; assembly: GCF_003953955.1. Lineage (GTDB taxonomy): Bacteria > Pseudomonadota > Alphaproteobacteria > Rickettsiales > Midichloriaceae > Aquirickettsia > Aquirickettsia rohweri. Next base: position 5,163 of record NZ_RXFM01000100.1, read on the forward strand.
AAATGGCTCTGTCGCATCTGTAATATGTAAACGCTAAAATATCCCCATCTTGACAAGTATTATCCGCCTTTCTTTGGGTTTCTTAAGTTTTTTGATAATTCTAAAAAAAATTTAATTTGATGATATTTTTTTATCAATATTATATGGAAGTAAATTTACTAACTCTTTTGGATCAGAATAATCATGAATATGATTCAGCAAATATTTTAAATAATCATAAGGATTAATCTTATTTACTTTGCAAGTTTCAATAATACTATAAATATTTGCACTAGCTTTAGCACCCTTAGTTGTTGCACAGAACATCCAATTTTTTCTGCCAACTGCAAATGGTTTTATAC
>NZ_RXFM01000101.1 GCF_003953955.1 Candidatus Aquarickettsia rohweri
CTCGTCCATTCTCCAACTACCATTGACTGGCTTCTTTCTTTTTCTGAATCTTCCTTCAAGTATTGGCATAAACTTTATTACCCACCTTTGTAAAGTAGCGTGATCAATGGCGAATCCTCTCAACCCGCCTATCTCCTCTATCTCTCTATAACTTAGAGAATATCTTCCTTTCATATACAATGATACCATTATTATTTCTGGACCATATTCATGATTCTTGAAATACTTCATTAATTTTGGGTCTACTTTCAGCATTATTAACATCTATCATTTCTTTCAGAATATCAAAGATTCTTATACTTTTCAACAGATGCGACAGAACCGTTTATTTACCCATCTTTTTGGGCAGATTTAAGAGATATTATCCATGATGTTCTATGACCCCTAGATTGAAAACGTTACACTATTCATGAATACTATAGATATTTTTACAAAAAAGTCAAAATTCCCAAATAATTTAATACCCATTGCACATCTTGAACTTATCCAACATATACATTTGTAATATGATTTGGCTATTTGGTAATAATTCGCCTATAACTTGTTATAGCAATGAAAACTGGCGGATGGAGTGGGATTCGAACCCACGGTACGCGTTAACGCACGCCGGTTTTCAAGACCGGTACCTTAAACCGCTCGGCCATCCATCCAATTAGCTTTTACCAGATTATTTAAATCTTATCAAGACTCTTTTAAAGACTATAAATTGCTTTTTAAAATTCATTAAATAAAATACAATGAAAAATAAGCTAGTAAGATAAATAAAATGAAAAGTATAAAAATAAATAAAGAGCTTCAGGGAATATTAAATAATTGGATTACCTATTTAGATAAAAATCTTAATTATTCCCAAAATACAATAAATGCATATATAACTGACATATATTATTTTTTACAATTTATTTTTAATCATTATCAGGAAACTATATCATTAAAGTTGTTAAATAAATTACAAGTTCATGATTTTAGGTCGTGGCTTGCCTATAGAAAAAAGAAAGATATATCTAGTATTTCAAATAATAGAACAATATCATCCTTAAAAAATTTTTATAAATTTTTAAGGGACCAATATAAAGCTGAAAATTATAATATTAATCAGATCAAAGTAGCTAAATTAAATAAGCCACTTCCAAAAGCATTACCAGTAAAATCTGCAATTGAAATTATGAATGCAATTGAAGAAATAAGTAAAATATCTTGGGTAGGGCAAAGAAATAAGTCTATAGCATATTTGCTTTATGGATGCGGAATGAGAATTAGTGAGGCTTTGAATTTGAAAATAAGTGATTTTTATGATGATTTTTCTAGAGTTATTGTAACAGGCAAGGGTAATAAAGAGAGAGAATTACATTTGCTTAAGATTTTGCAAGATCAAATTAAAAATTATATTTCTTGTTGTCCCTATGAATTTAATTCTAATAGTTTTGTATTTTATGGAGAGAAAGGAGATAAGCTAAATCCAGATGTTTTTAGAAAAGTGATAAGAAAATTACGAATAAAATTATGCTTGCCAGGACATACATCTCCCCATTCATTGAGACATAGTTTTGCAACACATTTGCTGGCTAATTCAGAAGGAGATTTAAGAACAATTCAAGAATTATTAGGGCATAAAAATTTATCAACTACTCAAAGATATACAAAAATTGATATGAATCATTTAGTTAAAAATTTTGTTAATTTTCACCCACGTGGTAAATCATAATAAATACTTTTTATAAATAGTTATTGAATAAATGGAGTTTATAATATAGAAATATTAAAAAATTAAATTTATTTGTATATTATGTTTATTATTGATGCTTTTGCTAATGCAGCAGGTGGTTCTTCTATAAAAGATATGTTTAGTGGTATGGCACCATTATTATTGATTATAGTTATCTTTTATTTTTTAGTTATTCGTCCTCAGCAGAAAAAAATAAAAATGCATCATGAGATGGTTAACAATTTAAAAAAAGGGGATAAAGTTGTTACATCAGGTGGTATATTAGCTACAGTTTCTAAGGTGGAATCTGATGAAGGAATTCTAGTCGTTGAAATAGCTTCCAATGTTAAAGTAAAAGTAAAAAGAGATACGGTATCTCAGGTCTTAAATACTAAGGATTCAAAAAAATAATTTATTTTTTATTATATGCCAAAAATAAAATTTATTTTTGATGATGGTACAATAAAAGAAGTTGAAGCCCCTAATGGTCTATCTGTTATGGAGATTGCACATCAAAATGATATTTATGAAATAGAAGGGGCTTGTGGAGGATCTCTATCATGTGCAACTTGTCATGTTATTGTAGAAAAAAAATTTTATGATATACTTGAAAGCATAAGTCCAAAAAAAGAAGATGAGGATGATATGCTTGACTTAGCATTTAATTTAACCAAGACTTCAAGATTAAGTTGTCAGATAATTATGAATGATAAGCTTGATGGGTTGACTGTAAAAATACCAACAGAAAAATAATATTATGGATATTAATAGTTATCTTCAAAATTATTTATCAATACTAATTTTTATAATTATTAGCGTTGGGCTAGCAGTAATTCTTATAATATTACCTTTTTTAGTTGCAAAGTTAAAGCCTGATAAAGAAAAGTTATCTACCTATGAATGTGGATTTGAAAATTTTGGAAATGCAAAGAAAAAATTTGATATTAGATTTTATTTGGTATCAATTCTTTTTATTATATTTGATTTAGAGATAGCTTTTTTATTTCCATGGGCCGTTATGTTAAAAGAAATTGCTTTAATTGGATTTTGGTCTATGATAGCCTTTATTATAACATTAACAATAGGATTTATTTACGAATGGAAAAAAGGGGCTTTGGAGTGGGAATGACAGATGCTAATAACAAAGTAATTTTAAATTCTGAGCAAGATGAATTATTAAATTATGCGATAAAAGATGTTAATAATAGAGGATTTGTGACTGCCAAATTAAATGATTTAGTTAAATGGGCGAGAAAAGGTTCTTTATGGCCTATGACATTTGGATTAGCATGTTGTGCTATAGAAATGATGCATACAGCTTCAAGTAGATATGATATGGATAGATTTGGAATGCTTTTTAGACCTAGTCCACGCCAATCAGATGTGATGATTGTTGCAGGTACCCTTACTAACAAAATGGCATCTGCTTTAAGGAAAGTTTATGATCAAATGCCTGAGCCAAGGTGGGTTCTTTCCATGGGAAGTTGTGCTAATGGAGGAGGGTATTATCATTATTCTTATTCTGTTGTGAGAGGTTGTGATAGAATTATTCCTGTAGACGTATATGTGCCAGGGTGTCCACCTACAGCCGAAGCACTGTTATATGGGTTATTACTGTTACAAAGAAAAATAAAAAGAACTACATCATTTACGTGATCAAATTTTAACATAGTTACTATTTATTTTTCCTCATAACCCGTCTTTTGACATAATCTTTCTCAAAACCCTCTTCATTATCATATTCTAATAATCAGCATCAATATTTTTTATAATTCACCGTGATGGTGTGTTTCAGGTTGGCTGCTGCTTAACTCAATTACAGCATATATAGCTTTATGCTCTTCAGTTGGATTAGGAATATTTCCACTAATATCACCTGTATTTGGTAGTATACCCTGATCTATGATTTCACCTTTTGCAATAATATGATCAAATTTATAAACATAATTACTATTACTACAACAAGTTCCAGTTCCTTCACCATGTTATCCCACAGAATATTTAGTAAAATTAAATTTCCCAAATTCTGCAAGACATTTGTTGATTTGAGGAGGGTTGCTAAGGTTTAAGCTATTATTGCCTATTTCATTCATATCTCCAGAAAAAATTACTGATAATTTACTTAAATCACTATTATCTGTTAATGTATTGACCATTTCTTTAAATTTTTCGATACCTTTCCATGCATTGCAGCTATCAGGATTATTGGGATCTGCGTGTGGAAAATGAACTGAAATAAAAAGCAGCTTTAATTCTGGATTCTCTACATTTTTAAAATAAGCAGCAACAAAAGGTCTAACATCACCATCACCATTATCTTTCCAAAAGCCAGCAATTGGATCTTTAATCAGTCCCCATGCTTTTTGATTAAAAGTTATTTGTGCAATATCAAATTCTTTTTTAACATTATTCCAATATGGATCTGGATTTGGTTGTAAAGTTTTCCATTCTTTATCACTATTTTGATTATTTAAATAGTAATCTAAAGTATTTTTGTCTTGCCCTGGTTCAACTTGCTGCATTGCAACAATATCTATTCCTTTGCTCTTTATGGCTTCTTTTATTACATCAACCTGTTTTTCTCTTCTTTCAGGCCTACTCCAAACACCTTTATCTCGTGAATCTCTAACATCACCTTTGACATTGTATTGTAAAATACCTACGTTTACCATGTTACCCCCATTAATAAGTTATGTTATTATTTCAAATAAGCATTATTTTATAATAAAATTAAATTCATTTTAAACTTTGCTTACTTTCATATTAAAAGCTTAAACATACATTTTTTTTACAATCAAGTAATATATGTTTAAAGTAAAATAAATTTATATTTTTACAAATTTTTCAATATTTAATTTCAAAAATCTAATACGAAGTGATATAAATGAGTTTGCAAGATCTTTAGAGGTGTTTTATATAACAAAATTATAAACTTGCGCAGAAAAATTATTTTTAATTCCAAAGATTTATGGTATTATTTACCTTGTAATAGTTAAAATTTAAATAAAGGGTAGGTATAATGAAGTTGTGTATATTACTATTATTTATGGTATTTCATTCGTCATATACACTAGCAGATACCGATAAAGATTGTGATTTTGCGAATAAGCAAACTTTAAAAATTTATAATAAATGTACTGCAAAGTATATAGAAGATGTTGAAAGCGGAATAACATCTAGAATGATAACAGGTATGTCTGAAACGACATTATGTATAAAAGAACACATTCTTTTTTTATTTAAAGAAATATTATTTAAAGGAGATAAAAAGTCATATACGCAGTTAAAAAGGTTCTGTCGCATCTGTTGAAAAGTATAAGAATCTTTGATATTCTGAAAGAAATGATAGATGTTAATAATGCTGAAAGTAGACCCAAAATTAATGAAGTATTTCAAGAATCATGAATATGGTCCAGAAATAATAATGGTATCATTGTATATGAAAGGAAGATATTCTCTAAGTTATAGAGAGATAGAGGAGATAGGCGGGTTGAGAGGATTCGCCATTGATCACGCTACTTTACAAAGGTGGGTAATAAAGTTTATGCCAATACTTGAAGGAAGATTCAGAAAAAGAAAGAAGCCAGTCAATGGTAGTTGGAGAATGGACGAG
>NZ_RXFM01000102.1 GCF_003953955.1 Candidatus Aquarickettsia rohweri
ATTCTTGAAATACTTCATTAATTTTGGGTCTACTTTCAGCATTATTAACATCTATCATTTCTTTCAGAATATCAAAGATTCTTATACTTTTCAACAGATGCGACAGAACCCGCAGAAGAAGCTTATCGCTATAGTAAAGGTAAAGCACTTTATGCAGCTGGAGTTCTTTTTGATCCTGTCAATCTTGGTGATAAAACTTATTATCCTGCACAGGCAAATAATTTATGGATTTTCCCAGCTGTAGGTATGGCAATATATGCAACTGAAGCAAAGTTTGTAACTGACAAAATGTTTTTAATTGCAGCACAGACTTTAGCTCAGCAGTTAAATGCTGAAGAGTATAATAAGGGTACTTTATTACCTTCTACTTCTAGGATACTTGAAATTGCTCTTGAGATCTCGGTAAGTGTAGCTAAGGTGATTTTTGATGATGGTTTAGCAAGAGTTGAACGTCCTGATTATGACTCTCATATATTGCAGTTTATAGAGAAAAGAATGTATCATCCTTTTTATAAAGACTATTTGTAGGGGGTTGATATGGAGCAAAAATTTAGGCAAGAGAGTGATTCAATTGGAACAATTCAAGTTCCATCTGATAGGTATTGGGGTGCACAAACTCAAAGATCATTAATTCATTTTTCTATATGAGAAGATATAATTCCAATAGAAATGATTCATTATATGGGGATTTTGAAGAAATCAGCAGCTTTGGCAAATTTTGAGTTAGGGCTATTGAATAAAGAAAAAATGGATTTAATAGTCAAGGCGTCAGATGAAATAATTGCTGGAAAGTTGGATAACCACTTTCCTTTGCATGTTTGGATGACTGGGAGTGGAACTCAGAGTAATATGAATATTAATGAGGTAATATCAAACAGGGCTATTGAATTGGCAGGTGGTATTATGGGGACAAAGAATCCAATACACCCTAATGATCACATAAATATGTCACAGTCTTCTAATGATACTTTCCCAACAGTTATGTGTATTACAATTGCAAAAATAGTTTTAGACAAACTACTTCCTGCGCTAAAGAAGATTACTGATGGATTTTGGAAAAAGAGTAAAGAATGGTCTGACATTGTGAAAGTTGGGCGTACTCATATGCAAGATGCAGTACCTCTTACATTGGGACAAGAATTTTCTGGATATGCGGTGAATTTAGAGGAAGCTTATGAAAGGATAGAATGGGCACTCAAAGATGTATATAAACTTGCTATAGGAGGAACTGCTGTTGGAACAGGAATCAATACTCATCCAGAGTTTTCTGAAACAGCTGTCAAAAATATAAAAAAATTTACTAATATTCCGTTTGTTTCTGCAAAGAATAAATTTGCTGTTCAGGGATCACATGATGCTTTGGTAGCAATGAGCGGGGCAATTAAAACATTAGCCTGCACGTTGTTGAAAATTGCAAATGATATCAGGTTGTTAAGTTGTGGACCTAGAGCAGGATTTCATGAACTAATTATTCCTTCAAATTAACCAGGCTCATCTATTATGCCTGGCAAAGTTAATCCAACGCAGTGTGAAGCTATGTCGATGGTTGCAATACAAGTAATTGGTTATGATAATGCTGTGTCACATGCTGGTGCTGGTGAATATCTTGAGATGAATGTTTATAAGCCTTTGATATTACATAACATAGTACAGTCGGTAAAAATAATTTCAGATAGTTGCTTAAATTTTACAAAATATTTATTGGAGGGAACAAAGCCTAATAAAAAAAAAATAGCCTACTTTTTGGATCAGTCTTTAATGCTAGTGACTGCACTTAGTCCAGTTATAGGATATGATAAAGCTTCTAAACTAGCACATTATGCAGACGATAATGACTGTACTTTAAGAGAAGCAAACAAGAAGCTTATGTATTTGAAAGAGGAAGAGTTAGAAAAGTATTTGCTTCAAGCTGTTCAGCTATGAATACTATTGTAAACTATAAAATATCAAACTTTTGATAAAATTAAATATTTTTGTTGTGTAATATTTTTTTGTGTGTATAATGCGCTCACATATTATTTAGCTCATAATTATGCATTGTCTAAAATTATGTGAAATAATATAATTTAAAGCTTATAAATGGTGTGTGGTGCATAAAGAGTAATATATGTGCTATTTATAAATGTAGGGGTATCATGCGGATAGAAAAAATTTGGTCCTATACTACAAATGGGAATATTAATAAAAGATCCAGTTTTGACAAATACGAGGGCAGATTAAGCGAAAAAACAGTGATTTTACCATTAGTTTTTCAGATAGGTAAACCAGGAGATAATTTATTTGGCTACATAGATTATAAATCTCTTGGTGATAAAATAGATAAAGCATATCTAATTTATGCACTAAAAAAATGTTCTCAGGGTTTGCCATATACTGAAGGCAGTGCAATAAATCAACAGACAGTAATCAAGGGAGGTAGTGGAAGATATGCCATAAAATTGTTTATGTTAGGTGATATTAGAATAGATTCAAATACTGTCTTAATAGGTCCTAAAGATAAAGGTGCTGCTAAATTAATAATTTTTAATACTGTTCACAGACATGGTACTCTAGAGGAAAAATCATTTTATGCACAGAAGCAAAGCGTAGCCGAAATCTTTGTTAATTACAGTGAAAATGAAATTACTGAGATAACACAACAGCCAGTATACAATGAGTCAACAACAGTATTAATTAGATATGCACTTGCATATAATTCTGAATTTTTAAAAATGCTATTGCAAGAAAATGATACAGATATAAAAGAAAAACTTGCGTATGATCAAGATAATGGTGGATTTTCTATAATACACTTATTAGTAAGTATGTGGGAACCAAGACAAGGTGAAAAATATATTGATAGAACAGAAGCAAAAGGAGTAACTAATGAAAACTGGGGAGAAATATTTAATTTGGCACTAAATAACGTAGAACCGATTGATATAGAGCAACGAAATTATGGTAGTTTATTAAATTTATTAGGAAGAATTATTAAAACCAATAACTTAAGGATTTTAGAGCATATTCAACACCCTGATCATACTAATTGGAAACAATTTTTACAAAAATATAAATGGGATCAAAAAGAGAGTCCTTTGAAATTCTATTTAGAAAATCCTGAATTAATTAAAAAAATAAATCCAGAGTTACTTAAGTTTATAATTGATCTTAACCCTAAATGGTTATTTCAAGCTGTTGGTGAGGACAAAAGTTATTTTGAACATTTTGCAAAGGTGTTATATGACAATTATCCTAATGAAAATAATCAGATTACAGCGCCAAAAAGTATCAAGGGTAAAGCAAAAACCAAATCTCCACAAAAATCAGATACAAATAATGAATGTGATCAAGACAATCAACGGAAGTTAGTAAAGGTATTAGGATCATACAATCCTTTAGAAAGAATTAGCTTTGGGAAAATGGTAGCGGAATTTGATGAATTTAAATTACAATTTTACAATGATTTGGGTTTCAAAAAGATAAATAATATAGAATTTGAGACATGAGATCCAATAAATCAAAAAATTAGTAAATTAATAAAAGTTATAGAGTTTTTTTGGAAATTTTTTAATCTGGATACTAAAAAGTGTGTGTTGGAAAATTTGCTATCTATAGAAAATCTAAAAAATTTAGATAAAGCGAATGAAGATAAACTTTTTACATTATTTAAAGATTCACATGAGCATCAAGAATTATTTTTTAATCAATATAATCAAAATCAAGGCGGTGATCCGCGTATTTATGAGTTATTTATATGCAATAATAAGGAAAATAAAGATGTGCTCAATAAGCATGGTGCTCTATTTATAAAATTTGCTTTTTTAGAAGAGACATCATTAATAATACAGTTTATAAATACTAAAATTGATATAACACAAATAATACGTGACATTCAATCTGGTAGGCTAGCATTGCCAACAAATGATAATAATGCTTCTTCTACTAATCCAATTAAAAAGCTAGCACAACTTACTAATAATTTTGCTACCTTGGAGGCAGAGGATATAGAAATATTAATTCATGAGCTTCTTAATAAACGCGTATATTATCTGACGCCAAAAATATTACTCAAATTAGCAAATCACAAAAGTATACTAGAATTGCTTAAAGATGAAATTGGTGATGTTGTATATATTGGCCAGGCTGCATTACGTATAGCTGTAGAACAGCAAAGCAGTGGGAATAATACAGTAGATCTAGATGACAGTGGAGAAAAAATAAAAAATTTAATTAGTATAGGTTTGAATCCTTATATAAGTGAGGAAGGTTGTTTTTTGAGTACATTTAATTTGTTATGCAAAAGTGCTAATAACCCAAGAGTTCTACAAGTGATAAAAACAGTAAATGATATTTATCCCATAAAAAATGCTTTGGAAGAATTTCCTATAGTTGAAGATGTATTATGTCTATTGCCTATATACGAAGAAAGTTTTGATGATAGCGTTACACAATTAGACTCCTGGATAGATACAATGGCAATGTCATTACCTAAACAAGACAATAATCAAGCAGATAGGTTAACTAATTCTAATTTATTAGAAAAATTTCGCTTTTCTTATTATTTTGGGAAAAAAGGATTTTTTCTACATAATGAAATTAGTAATTTTCAAAGATTAATTCGTGAAAAAGAAATAACAGATAAGAAAGGAAATCCATTAAATATTACGAGTCAAAGGAATATAGTAGAAGGTTATAGAAAATTAGCAGTAGCAACGCATCCTGATAAAAATGGGTCAGCTGATGAATTTTCAGTAATTAACAGCTTATATAACAACTTGTCTGACTCTGCATCGGAAGCACTTAAAATGAAAGAAAAAGAATTTTTAGTGCGTACACAAAGCTATATAACTAAAGCAAACAAGCTTGTCAGTGTGGGGTTTTTAACATTAAAATTACTTTCTTCTCACATAGATTTAATTATATCTGAACCTAATTGGATGAATATATTTGAGATCTCTAAAAATGTTATCTCAATAGCTAGTTTATTTAACCCTTCTTCAGCAATATTAAGTTATGGTGTATATTCATTTCTTACATATCAATGTAAGCGCTAAAATAAGGGCATCTAGGCAAGAATAAAAATAAGTGGTAGAACAAAAGCCTAAAAAAATAGAGGCTAATGATGCTATTAGAAAAAAAGAAAAAAAGAATAAGTAATGAAAAATGGAAAGAGCTAGTAGAAGAATATAAAAAAAGTAATGTAAGTAAATATGAATTTTGTAAGCAAAAGAATGTGCCGAGAAGTACATTTTATAAATGGCACAGAATTCTTGTAG
>NZ_RXFM01000103.1 GCF_003953955.1 Candidatus Aquarickettsia rohweri
TGACTCCGCTACACGCTTTTTGAGATCTTTTATTAGTAAACTATACTCTTGATAAATTACTTCGTTCTTAGTCATTGTCTTTTACTCCAAAATCTTTGTACTCTTTTAATAACTGGATAAATATTGCGATTTCTGTATTACTATTAAGTAACTGATACCTCTCATCTGGGATTAGTATCCCTGTAACATTATCTACTTTTTTTACTTCAAAGTGCTTTTGTGCTTCTAGTATTTCTAATATTAGGTCTTTATATGGTAATAGGGCTTTCAGTGCAGATAAAGGTATAGAGCTACCATATCTTACGTTATAATCTTCATCGATATGTGCAAAATGAACACTCATTATTTCTTTTAATAATACTTGCGCTTTGTTTTCTCTTTCTCGTTCGTTATTAATTAAATATATTTCTCCTAACTTTTCTTTAAGATGACTATACTTTGATAACCTCTTCTTAAGATCATCATTATTCCCGGCATAACCTGCACCCCCTTCTCCCCCTCCACTCTGTATGCAGATATAATCTGTAAAAGAAGATTCATCAAATTTTTTACATTTTTTAAATACATCAATAATAGAATAATAGCGAAAGTCGTCCCACCTGAACAATACATCCTCAACTGTATTCATCACTTCTCTGTTATATTCTTTAAACTTAGTGTATTCCTTTATATCATCTGCTATTCCTGAATCTCTTAATTGTTTTTTGATATCATCTAACTTGTATTTTTGCTCTTCAAATATTTTTATATACTGGTCTCTATATTTTGCGTGTATTTCTTGACCTTTCCTATTAATCTCATGCTGACTAGTATCTCTATCTAATTCGGTAGAATACCTACCTCTCTTCATGCTATCTTCTAAGTTATCCATCATTTTTCTTGTTTCATTTATTCTATTTATCACATAGTTACTATGTTTGCTGTATTCTTTTTCTATTTTATCATGGCCTTGCTTTATATGTAAGCGCTAAAATAAGGGCATCTAGGCAAGAATAATGCATTTAATAAACTAATTAAAAAGGGGAATGCTACTATACAGCAAAATATTATTTTTATTCTTTTTTGTGCTTTCAATGATATATTCATTCAACACCCCCATCTTTTTTATTAGCCTTGTTTATATCTTTTGATGCTTCAGCATTATTTGATTCTTGAGAAGCTAGATTTTCGGTTTGTTTTTCTTTAGATTCTCTTTTTATATCTAATCTTTTATCCTTTTTAATTTCTGTAGGCGCTTTATCTCTTTGAATATATACCCCTTTTTTGTCTGGCTGATTTGTAATGTTGTAATATGTGTTTTTTACACCAGTCATAAAATTACTAGTAGCATCGGATATATTCTCTACTACATCATTTGCTATTCCACCCAATGCTGTTTGATTTACTTCACCCTTCACTTTAGAATCTATTTTTTCTTGATGCTCTTTTACTACAGAAGTTTTTTCTTTCAGCTCGGTAGTTTTGGAATCAAGCTTTGTATTAATATCGTATTTATCATTTGCTTTACTTTGATTAACTTCTTGATGTATTTTCTTTGCAAATTCAGTCCCATCATACACAGATGTGAATTCAAGGCCTATAATTTCACCAGCTTGGTTTTCTTTATTTTTTTCCGTACCTCTAAATTTTATACTTCTTTCATTGATTTCCTTAATTCTCTTATTCATATGATTTTCATTTAGCTTCTTCACATCGCTCATATTACTTTTATAATCTTTTTTTAAATTGCTACCTAATGCTGTAAAAGCTGGCTCGTTTTTAATAGGTTGATCTTTTTCATTGTCATTAGACTTGCCATCATTATTTCCTTTTGTTGTCATTACTACATTAGGCTGGGTTGGATTTTTACCTTCTATAGCTTGATCAATAAACGTATCATTTTGATCATTTACATCTTTAGGTATTAACTTTCCACCAGCTTGCAAATATAAATAATTAAGCTCAGGATCTCCATCTATATCTGTAGGCATATATTTAACAGAGCTACCTGTGTATCCAAGTGCATTATCCTTAAGAAACTTTGTTGTTAAGCTATTGATTGTGTATGGATCATTTTGATGAATTATGCTTTCCATTTCTTCTGTACCTACTTTATTCTCTAGCCACTTCATAAATCTAGGTGTAAAGTTCTGATTTATTCTTTGTGACTTATCTAAATATGCTGCTTTTTGTGCATTATTTGCTTCTAATGCTTGTTCTGCCTTCTGTTTGGGTATTGTTGCAGTTTGAGCTTCGTTTAGATCCTGCCTTATTGAATCTACTAATGCTTGATCTTGTCCAGTATGCTCTTTTGATGAGGTGGATTTAATAAATGAATCTACTTTCCCAATACTCTCTGCATATCTCTTCGCATCCTCTGATCCATATAAATGATCATAAGCTTTTTTAACCGATGCTACCTTACTCATATCAGCTCCAGCATTTAATCCTATCGAAGGCCCAACCTTCTCAAATGATATTCCTGTATTTGCTGCCGCTAGTAATTTCATTGCGTTATCTTTTGATATTCCAAAATCTGCTGCTGTTTTATCTATTATACTACTTGATGTTTCAAAGGCAATTCTATCTTCAGTTGATAAGTTTTTAGTAAAGTCTTTATAACTTGCAGTACCTTTGTTAAATGACTCATTATACCCCAGTGCTTTATATTGTGCATTTGTAGTACTTTCTACATAATCACTACTTGCTCTTTCTATCTGACTCTTATTGCTTGCAATACTATTATCTATTCTCTTACCTATATGACTAGCCCAATCTATATTTACTAGCCCACCTGCATTGCTTACTCCTGTTGCCATACTTATTGCCCTGTTCCCACCTGCAAACTCATCTATTCTTGAGCCCATAGCTGAGTTTATAGAGCTCATTCCTGTTAAATGTTCATAATTATCATTATGTTTATTAGCAGATAAATTATTATGACTATGTGTATCTATACTAGTATTACCTAAAGTATAGGTTCCCTGAACACTATCTCTTGCTACCCTCATAGCTTCTTGCTGTGGCGCTGAGAACATTGCTGATGACAAACTTCCAAGTGACGATAACCCCATCTTAAGTGCTAAACCTGCTATCACTGGTACAAACATTAACATGTATCCAGAAAGTTCTGATATCTCTCCATTTATAGCTTGTAATTTTCCAATGCTAGCCCATGTGAGTGCATCTACATTTGCAACTGCATAATCTGCTGAATATACTGTGAACAATATTGCATATATCGGTATCCATAATTGTAAATATATCATTGAACAAAAGTAATTTTTAAATACTTCAAATCCCCCAGGTCCTAACATTAATATTACTGCTATCGGGAATAACCCATGTATGATTATTTCAAACATTGCTTTTATATTTAAAATAAATCTTGATGCCATATCTGCCATTGATCCAAAATATGTATTTGTAGTATTTCTAGTAATCACCTTACTATATGCATTTTCTATACTATCATTTACACTATTAATCGCAACTGCTTGCATTATTGTATCTTTTGCACTTCTACTTGATTTTAAAAACTTCCCATAACTATCACTTAAAGCATTGCTAAATGCTCCCTCATAATCAGCAGGACTTGCACTAGGGAAAAACTTTGCAAAAAATCCTTTTGCCAATGCTGGCATCCTTATATTTGTTTCAGCTTCTACTGCATCAGATAATATATGTGCAATTCTATTGCATGTTATGTATTGACCACCTACTTCTGTAGAATAGTTCTTTTTATTCAGACCCCTAATTGCATCTGTATATGGAATCAGACTCGCTCGCGATGTTCTTTCCTTTAAAAATCCAAGCATATCTTCAGCCTCAAGTAAATCTTTCTCTATGTAGCCATTCTTTCTTGTATATCCGTAGTCTATATCTGGTATAATACATTCTTCTAAAAAACTCCCAAATGCTGATTTAATGCTTGGATCTACTGCTCTTGCTTTAAGTGTATCTGCAACTATCTTCGACCCAAATAATACCCCCATTTTATCATAACTCTCATTTGGCATCACTGCAGAAAAACTCTCTTCATACTTATCTCCTACCCAATTCATAAATGTTGATGTTAAAGATGACATTGCTGCAAGTCCTATTGGAACCTTATCTATTTTCCTTGGCCCCTCTTTCATTCCATATTGATTAGGTAATGTATCGTTTATATGCACATTTGCAACTGGTGCAACCAGTATCCCTGTTATTAATGTCACCTTTATAAAATAATGAATGAGTGATTTCGGATTAAAGTCAAATACTGATTTTGCAATAAGTGTAACAAATGTTATTATTACTGATAATTTCAATAACCATACAAATCCATCACCCCCCATCACTAACCTTATTGCATTAAATACCTTTTCTAAAAAGTATCCTGTTCCTGCTGTATATATTTCAAAGATCATGTTTACCCCCATCAAATCTCTTCAGTGCCTTATCTTTTAATTCTTTCTTTTGATATGCCGTTCTATCTACCAGCATAATCTGCAATTGATGTCTGTTGTTATCCTGCATCTCATATTGATTTAACATCTCTCTTACTTTAATTAAGGACTTCCTATAATCATCAAGCTCTTCTGATGCTCCTATCTTAAAATTGTTAGCCGCCTCTATCGAATCATTAATTAACTCTGTTAAATATTGGAATAATATGTTCCACGCAGTAATCTGTATTAATATATTACTTTCCGTTTCTGGATGACCACCAGTCTTTCTATATAAAACTCCATACATCATATAAACAGGTAACCCTGATTTCCCTAAAAAATTAGCAGATTCCTTAGCTAATTCTACATCCTCTTTAAGTGATGTTTTGAAATTATCAAAATGCTGGCTAACTTTATATTCAAAACCCTCTCCTCTTGGTAT
>NZ_RXFM01000104.1 GCF_003953955.1 Candidatus Aquarickettsia rohweri
GGTTATAAATAGAATCATCATTTAAAAAACAAAGGGTTGCAGCTAAAATACTGCAACCCAGGAATGCATCAAAGAAGATTATGTAAGAAAACTCATTACTATTATCTAGTACTTATCCTCAACTATTAAATAATAAATTAGAATTATAGCTCGTCATGTTGAATATCAGCATCATCACATGCAACTTCTTGAGTATATGAATTCATTGTAGCCATATTAGCAGACATATGACCAGTTATTTCAACTTTTACATTGGTATCACTATAATTCTGATCAACAACTGTCATACCTTTGACATTTTCCGTTATATATTGCGCAATAAATTCGGTACTTTGAACATTATGTCCAGAGACTGTATTGCCTTGTTCATCTATTATAGTACCAGATATACTAACTAAAGCAGTTGCTGTAAATTTAACCTGATCTGCTTTAATAATCTTATAATAACCTGTAACTTTAGAGCATTTGCCAGGGTCTACTGTTACTGACTCAGATAAACTTAATTCAGTTGTTTTACTAGAACTTTTTGTCCAAGAATTATCTTCAGAAAATTTAAGACCAATATCAACATCAATTCCTGCTTTTTCAAAAATCAATCCTTCACTCATTTTGAATTTGACTGCAATACTTTGTTCACAATCCACACTATATGTATAAGAGCTTGAGCTTGTAAAACTTTTAGTAAAATCTAAACTTTCTGTAAGTGCTGAATTACCATTAATATTATTAACAGTCTGAGTTCCTAAACTTGTGCCAGATAATAGTGTATCTAAAGATTGATCATCAGCTAATTTCATATCTAAAACTGAAACTTGTAAAGTATATGATGATTTATCAACTTCAAAAAACCAATAAGAACCCTGCATAAGCGGTGCAATTTCAGCGTAATGTTTGCCATCTTCCCAAGCTTCATTTTTGTAGTTCAAAAAATTAGGTGAGCTTATATCATTAGCTCCTTTATCATAACCTTGTGTTTTAACTCGTAAAGTATATAGAGGTAATGCTTTTTGATTGCCTGACGGGGTATTGATTTTTTCTGTCGTCTCTGATGTACTAAGCCACCAAGAAGAACCCTGCATTTTAGGGCAAATCTCAGCATAATGTTTGCCATCTGCCCAAGCTTCATCTTTGTAGTTCAAGTAATTGTTATCACCAAGGTTTTGATTTCTGATATTGTATAGAGGAACTATTCCTATATTTTCCTCTGCTTCTTGAAAATACCAAGTAGCTCCATCTTGATTAGAAGCAATTTCAGCATAGTGATGACCACTTTTCCAAGCATCATTTTTGTAGTTCAAGTAATTGTTATCACCAAAGTTTTGATTTCTAATATTGTATAAAAGATTAGTAAATACACCTGTTTTTTTTAGATTTGATCCATTATTTGCTAATACTTGATTATGTGTGTTTGTCATATCCCACTCCTTTTTTGATTTTAAAACTATATCGAATCATTATTAATTCTGTAGATCAATATATTTTTTTAAATCTTTTATTTTATTGTTTTAAAATTTTTGTAGAGTATAATTAGTGCAAAAATTTTAATGGGTAAAATGAATACAAACTTAATTTCAAAACGATTAGAATTAATTAAACCTTCCCCTACTTTAGCAGTTACAGCTAAAGCTAAAGCTTTAAAAGCAGAAGGAAAAGATGTTATTGGTCTTGGAGCTGGAGAACCAGATTTTGACACTCCTGAGAATGTTAAGCAAGCAGCTTATGACGCTATTAAATCAGGTAAAACTAAATATACTCCTGTTGATGGAATTCCAGAATTAAAAGAAGCTATAGTTAAAAAGTTTAATAAAGAAAATAGATTAAACTATGAATTAAATAATATCACTGTGGGCTGTGGCGCCAAACATGTTATTTTTAATATAATTTCTGCAACAATTAATCCAGGGGATGAAGTAATAATACCTTCTCCATATTGGGTATCTTATCCAGACATGGTTTTGATTAATGGTGGTAAACCAGTAATTGCAACAACATCAATTGTTGATAATTTTAAACTAACTCCAAAAATTTTAAAAAATCACATAACTAATCAAACTAAATTACTAATATTAAATTCCCCAAGCAATCCAACTGGCTCTTGCTATTCTGAAAATGAATTATCTGAGCTTGCAAATGTACTAAAAGATTATCCTAATATTTATATAATTTCTGATGATATTTATGAACATATTAGATATCAAAACAATCAATTTCAAAATATTGCTAATATTAATGAAGAAATGCAAAATAGAACATTTGTAGTTAATGGAGTATCTAAAGCATATTCAATGACAGGTTGGAGAATAGGTTATGCAGCAGGCAGTAAAGAAGCTATTAAAGCAGTAGCAAAAATTCAGTCACAAAGTACTTCAAATCCATGTTCAATCAGTCAATATGCATCTGTTGAAGCGCTAAGCGAAAATAGTTATGAGTTTATTGAAAAAAATAAAATTGTATTTAAAGATAGGCTTGATTTGGTATTAGAAAAATTAAGCAAAATAAAGGGAATAAAAATAAAGGAACCAGATGGAGCATTTTATGTCTTTCCAAACTGCCAAAATTTAATAGGCAGCAAAACTCCAAGTGGTAAACAAATAAATAATTGCACTGATTTTGGAGAATATTTATTAGAAGAAGTATTAGTTGCAGTAGTACCTGGCATTGCTTTTGGATCTGAAAACCACTTTAGAGTTTCATATGCAATATCTAATGAAAATCTAATTGAGGCATGTTCAAGAATAAAAGCAGCTTGTGAAAAACTGACTTAAAGTAAATTTTTAATTGTATATAATTGGTAGGTTATTTTTACCATGCCCTAATTTATCAGTCTTATAAATTGGAATAGATGAGTTTAAATTAACAAGATTATTTATTGTAAAATCTATAAATTCATCACTATTTATAAATTCACCAAAAATAATAGCTTTAACAGTTCTAATATTCAATACAGAGCTAATATGATTTAACATTCTATCAATTTTATACCCAGCTTCACCTATATCTTCTAAAAACAACACTTTATTTTTGATATCAATTTGCCAACTGGTCCCTAAACTTGTTTGAATTAAAGCAAGATTACCACCTGTAAATTTAAATAAATCTATTTGATCCTTAAATTTTTCTGCAGCAAGATTTAATGGTTTTATGCATTTAACAAATTTTCTATTTGTAAAATCTTTTCTTAAAAGACAATCAAATAAATTTAAAAAATTGTTTATATCTTTATCTTCTTTAAACAATTCCCCTAAACAAGGTCCATGAATAGTTTTCCAATTCCATTTTTGAGAAAAAAATAAATGCAATGCTGTTATATCACTATACCCTATAAAAATTTTTTCACACTTTGGCTTAGATTGTCTCTGTAAATAATTTATTAATTTTGCTGAACCATATCCCCCATTAATACACCATATGATTACATTTTCATCTTGAATATTTAAAGCTTTATTTAAATCTTCAAATCTTTTTTCATCACTATTAGAATGAAATGGATGAATATCTTTATTCAAAAGTAGTTTATTATTATAAAGGTTAATTCCTGCAATTGACTGTATATCTTTATATTCACAATATGGATAAGATGCTGGTGAAATTGCAATAATCTTAAACTTTTTATTAAGTTTTAACCATAATGAGTGTGATGATATTGAGTCTATTATGCTCATAATAAAATTTTTACTTTTTTTGTGCTATAGTCAGTATGCGTTCTGTCTTATTTTCATCAAAACTTTTACCATCGATATTATACTGCTTCAATAACTCAAAGCCATTTTTTTCTAATATTATCTTTAATTGTTTGGCCGTATAAACTTGTAATGTTTGGAAGTCATGAGTAATATTTGGATTACTTTCTAATTTTTGTTGATGATAAATATCATAAGAAGCTAATATTCCATCAGAACTTATAGTGCTATATTGAATTTCACGCACTATAATATCACCACACCTTTTCAACCAGTCAATTGTTAATTTAGTGATATTATTATCTTTCAGTAAATAATTTAAATTAAAAATGTCAAAAATATATAATCCACCATCATTAAGATTTGAATAAATATTTTTTATAGTCTTTATAAAATCTTCTTTGGTAAGATGTCCAATAGAATTAAATATAGTAATAACTGCATCAAATTTTCCAGCTCTAGTAGTACGCATATCTCCTTTGATGAATTTAATATCTAATTGTTCCTTTATAGCCTTTCCTTTTGCAATTTCTAGCATTTTACAGTTTATATCATATCCAATAATATTGAATTTCTTTTTAGCAAGCCAAATAACCTGTGAACCTGTGCCACAACTTAAATCAAGTATACTTTTTATTTTAAATTCTTTAAGTATTTTTTCTATGCATTGGTTAACTATCTTGGAGTTCTCTTCATTAAAGCGATCATAATTTTCTGCCTCTTTATCATAGTGAGATGATTTAGCAGTAAGTAAACGCTAAAATATCCCCATCTTGACAAGTATTATCCGCCTTTCTTTGGGTTTCTTAAGTTTTTTGATAATTCTAAAAAAAATTTAATTTGATGATATTTTTTTATCAATATTATATGGAAGTAAATTTACTAACTCTTTTGGATCAGAATAATCATGAATATGATTCAGCAAATATTTTAAATAATCATAAGGATTAATCTTATTTACTTTGCAAGTTTCAATAATACTATAAATATTTGCACTAGCTTTAGCACCCTTAGTTGTTGCACAGAACATCCAATTTTTTCTGCCAACTGCAAATGGTTTTATAC
>NZ_RXFM01000105.1 GCF_003953955.1 Candidatus Aquarickettsia rohweri
CTACAAGAATTCTGTGCCATTTATAAAATGTACTTCTCGGCACATTCTTTTGCTTACAAAATTCATATTTACTTACATTACTTTTTTTATATTCTTCTACTAGCTCTTTCCATTTTTCATTACTTATTCTTTTTTTCTTTTTTTCTAATAGCATCATTAGCCTCTATTTTTTTAGGCTTTTGTTCTACCACTTATTTTTATTCTTGCCTAGATGCCCTTATTTTAGCGCTTACATAAAATACATCTCTTGTGACTGTAAGGCTTAAGTAATTCGTTAGCAGGATTTGAAATTTATTTTTAACTTCTTATCTGTAGTTTGGATTAACTTAAGTTACACATAACTTTTTCTAATACTTTTTCTGAATGTATATCCCATATTCCATAGTTTATTTGATTAGTGGTAATATTTACATGTTGTAAATAATGTAAATTAAATGCAAATATAACATTAGCAAGGTGTTTATCAAATAAGCCATTGTAATTTATCTCATACCCAAGCTTTTGCAATTTGTTTTGTAATAGTTCAATATTTTGTCCTTTATCACCTAACTTAAAGATAATTTTATTATTATCTCTTTTTTCTATTTCATGATATATACCATGGCCAAGTATATTTAAAAATTTCCAATCAAATGCAATGCCAGGATCAATCTTTCTTAAATTTCTAGCTGTTATATCACTGTGGCCAATTATATTTTTATCTTGGATTTTAGGATACATTTTTTTTAATTCACAAATTAATTTTGCAAGAGCAAAGTATGTATTATTAGAAAAAGTATTTATATATAATACTTGAACCTTATTATTTAAAAATTTAAGTTTCATACCTTTATTAACAATTTCTATACCAATAGAATATTGATTAATATCATTTTTCCCACTCCAAAAACTTTCTCCTGCATGCCAAGCCTTAAATTCTAAAGGTACTAACTGGTGTATATCTCCTTTTTCACTAATTAAGAAATGGCTGCTTACTTTGCCAGATTTAGTTAATATATTATATGAATCTTTAAATTCCAACTCTATATAGTGAATAATAATTGTATTAATTTCACTACCAAACTTTCTTTTAGAATAATTTGAGTATTTTGTATTAAGCTTTATTTTATGATACATTGTAAAATATATGTGTGTGTTGAAATCTCTGTGATTAAAAAATTTAATTTAATAAAAAATCTTATTGTTGTTTTTATTTTAGGTATAAGTAGTGGTTTACCTTTAGTTATTACAGGTTCAATTCTTAAAGCATTGTTATTTGACTATAACATAGATTTTAAAACAATAGGAGTACTAGGATTAGTTACAACTCCATATTCTTTCAAATTTATTTGGTCACCATTGATTGATTACTTAAAAATTCCCTTTCTAAGTAGACAACTTGGTCATAGAAAATCATGGATATTGATATCTCAAGTTTTTTTAATAATTTTAATTATACTATTTGGTAAGATAAATCCCCAAACTAATATGTTGTGGTTTGCTATATGTGCGTTTTTTCTTGCATTTTTCTCAGCAACTCAAGATATTTGTATTGATGCTTATAGGATTAAAATATTGAATAAAAATGAACAAGGGTTAGGTGCATCATCCACCATTTATGGATATAGAGTTGGTATGATTATATCAGGTGTTGGAGGTTTATATTTAGCTGAGATTTATAGTTGGAAATTTGCTCTTTTTGCAATGGGAATAGTTATATTGTTAACAACATTTGCGACTATTATTGCATCAAAAACAGAGGAAGAAAATTTAGAAAATAAAAAACCATCTTTAGCAGAATATTTTTATAAGCCTATAATGATGTTTATTAAAACTAAAGATTGTTATCTAATTTTAATTATGGTTGCACTATATAAGCTTAGTGATGCATATCTTGGTGCTATGACAACACCATTTGTAATGGATGCAGGATATAGTAAAATAGAAATAGCCAATGCTATGAAAACTTTAGGTCAAATTGGAACTTTCGCAGGAGTTGCTATTGGCGGGTGGCTAGTATTAAAATTAAAGCCAGGTATCAATTTATTTTTTGCTGAAATATTGGCAATGCTTTCAAATTTACCTTTTATTTTAATTAACATTTTACCTAAAAATCTGTATTTACTTGCTATTATTAATGGTTTTGAAAATTTTACAAGCTCAATTAGTAATATTGCATTAGTAGCTTATATAAGTAGTTTAAGTAAAAATAAATATGCAGCAACTTATTATGCGGTTTTAACTTCAATAACAGCTATAGGAAGGACTATTGTCTCATCTTCTTCTGGTTTTTTAGTTGAAAGTGTAGGATGGAACAATTTTTTTGTTATTTCTTCTTTGTTATCATTTCCTTCTTTGATATGTATATATTTATTATTTTTTAGAAAGAAAATTAATGAATAATTACAATAAAAATTTATTAGATATTGTTAAAGTTGAATTATTGAGCAGAAAAACTTCATCAATTGATGAGGTCCTAAAAATAATTTACTTAACTAAAAAGCTCTTAAAAAAGTCTAATATTAATTTTTACGATATTTTTGAACAAGTAATTCGTGAGTTACACCAAGATATTGTTAAAACAATTGAATTAAACGAATATATTTATAACTACTCTAATAAATTAGCGCCGTTAACATATCCTTTGAAGTATAATAAAAATTTTGAGTTATTAGCTGGAGCTTTAGAATTTTGCAAAAATTATACTCATTATATTTTTTCAGATGAATTGGTAAGTGATTTAGAAGATGAAAAAAAATCTTTTACAAGAATTTTATTTAAAGGGCTTGATTCTTATTTAAATTATATAAAAATATTCTATTACTCAATTTTAAATTTAGTTCTAAAAAAAGACTTATTTGCATTTTGTAATGAAAATAAGGTTTTAAATTTAGATTATAGTGCAAATATTCAGTCTACAATATTGCCGAAAAACTTAGATGTAGATAAACTAAATTTTAATATTTTTGAGTGGAAATATTTTTATAAAGATGAATTTAGCCCAAGTCAGGGAGAATTATTATATTTTACAAATGGATATACATTTGGTGGCTCAAGTGAAAATGTTAGATATAAATTAAAAAAGTTTAGAGATGAAGATTGTTTGACATCAATTTTAAAATGGATTGGAGCTGAAGAAGATTTTGATCCTACTATATTACCATCATTTTCAACTTTAGATATTGAAAAATATTTTGATAGTTATAATAATTCTCAAAAATCCAAATTTCAGGATATTTTATCAAAATATATGATTCCTATAAGTAATTTTAGTGAAGCAAAAGTTGGTGATATATTTGCATATAGGGAGTATGATATACAGAGTGAACCACTGAAAAGAAATTATAAACATTCAATATCAGGACATATTGGTGTGATATCAGAGATTGTTAATAGTGTTTCTTTTGAAAATATAAGTTACTCTAGACATATACCTGAGGTAGAAGGCTTGGTATCATCTTTGGAAAATTTAAAATCTTATCCTCATAAGAAATATATGTTTTTTGGATTAAAAAATTATATGTAATATACCCAGAGCTACAGATAAGAATTGCTCTATAAAGACCTAGAAAGCGACCATACAGTAATATTTAGTACAGTTAGGAACAACGATATAGTCATTGCGAACGAATCGTAGATGAGTGTGGCAATCCAGGAAAATTATCAACAAATGTAACAGTAACTCTAGATCACCACAGTTGGAATTGCATTCCTCCCTCGTGATGACAGTTGCGAAGGTTATGGCTCATGATGAGTCGGAGAGATGCTGTGTTTCATGATTGCAAAATTTGATATAAATTTCTTACGTCTTATCTGCAGTTCAGGTTAATTATTGTCAAACATAATTACAAAAAGTATCGATTTCTGTGCAAACTTTATTTTCAAAAGAAACAGATAAATCACAATATTTATCTAAATAAGTGTCTAATTTATCAATAATTGGGTCAATGCTTTTAATACCTTTAAAGTTTTCTAAGGTTTGTTCTATGACATTTTTATTATCACATACTTCTTTAGATAATTTAAAAAATTCCTCTATGATATAATTTGTATCATTTAATATCAAAGATTTAGATTGGTTATTTGATAAATAAATTTCTAATCTGTTATTATTTTCGAGTAAATCAGTGCAGGCTTTTTCTAATTTTATACAAGCTCCAGTTTTTAATGAAGATAAAAAAGTGCATGATTCATCTAAATAAAAATTAAGCTTTTCTATAATAGGTTTAAATTGTGGAAATATTTCAAGAATTTCTAGTTTTTCTTTTATACTTTCCTCTTTACTGCATACACTAATAATAAATTTTGGAAGGTTATCCATTAGGTATTTTAATTCATCTATAATGCCATTTTGGTTCTGTCGCATCTGTTGAAAAGTATAAGAATCTTTGATATTCTGAAAGAAATGATAGATGTTAATAATGCTGAAAGTAGACCCAAAATTAATGAAGTATTTCAAGAATCATGAATATGGTCCAGAAATAATAATGGTATCATTGTATATGAAAGGAAGATATTCTCTAAGTTATAGAGAGATAGAGGAGATAGGCGGGTTGAGAGGATTCGCCATTGATCACGCTACTTTACAAAGGTGGGTAATAAAGTTTATGCCAATACTTGAAGGAAGATTCAGAAAAAGAAAGAAGCCAGTCAATGGTAGTTGGAGAATGGACGAG
>NZ_RXFM01000106.1 GCF_003953955.1 Candidatus Aquarickettsia rohweri
GATGTTCTGTGCAACAACTAAGGGTGCTAAAGCTAGTGCAAATATTTATAGTATTATTGAAACTTGCAAAGTAAATAAGATTAATCCTTATGATTATTTAAAATATTTGCTGAATCATATTCATGATTATTCTGATCCAAAAGAGTTAGTAAATTTACTTCCATATAATATTGATAAAAAAATATCATCAAATTAAATTTTTTTTAGAATTATCAAAAAACTTAAGAAACCCAAAGAAAGGCGGATAATACTTGTCAAGATGGGGATATTTTAGCGTTTACTATTTTATTGCTTGCCACACCTAAAGTGTCATCACAAGAGAATAATGAAATT
The DNA here is from genome assembly GCF_003953955.1 of Candidatus Aquarickettsia rohweri. Taxonomy (GTDB): domain Bacteria; phylum Pseudomonadota; class Alphaproteobacteria; order Rickettsiales; family Midichloriaceae; genus Aquirickettsia; species Aquirickettsia rohweri. Next base: position 334 of record NZ_RXFM01000106.1, read on the forward strand.
CTGACTATAGTAACCAAGAGATATTACCATTATTTATATTGACTGAGGCTTTGCTGAATTTCCACGAGCACTTTATGCTCTTGAAATTATAATACTGGAGCAGTGAATCATAGCACTCACTATGTTCATTCACAATGACCGTTAATTTCTACCTATATCTTATTATTTTTCTTAAGGATAACTTTCTTTATCCTTCTCTTAATTTTAATTGCTTCACTTGCTAATTTTGAATTTGGTGTGCTTAATAAAAAATTATCAAGACCATTATTATGTTCAATTGTTCTCACACTTCTTGGTGTAGCTCTAAATTTCACAAAAGTGCCTAAAATTTCACTCATCAATGAATAATTCTGCATATTTGGCAAAAATCTTCTTTTTGTTTTACGATTGGAATGAGATACATTATTACCTACTAATACTGATTTATTAGCATCAATTTGGCACTTCTTTGTCATTTTATTAACTGTGTTATATATTTAAATCGTAGGCCAATTTATAGCAAATTAATTAATAAATTACAAGTAGAAATTAACCTATATGCTGTTAATAAGTATACTAAACTTTAAAAATTATTACATCATACCTTTAAGTATATCTGGAGAAATACCTAATTTACTCATTTCTTCATTACTAGTTTGCTCAGCATTTTGCTTTGCATTATTAAATGCTGCAACTATTAGATCCTCAATAATTTCTGTATCATCTGGATTTACAATACTTTTATCAATTTTAACTTTTTTTACTTCACCTTTACCTGTGGTAATAATAGTTACTGCTCCACCACCAGCTGTACCAGTTACCTCTATATCATCCATTTTCTTTTGCACTTCTTGCATCTTTTTTTGCATAGATTGAGCTTGCTTCATCATCTGTTGAATATTCATAAAATACCTATTTTTTGTTATCAATATTTGATAATTTAATATCATCAATTTCAATTCCTGAAAAGCTTTTTAGTATTTTTTGAATTAAGTCCTGATTTTTTATCAGCTCTTTTCTTTCATTAATAATACTTTTTTCCTTTAAACCATAATTAACTCCTTCAATATCTGATACGCTCTCAATAAGCCATTTAAAGCCAGTAATTTCAAATAATTTAGATTTTATATCGCTTAAAGATATACTCTTATTATTATCTTGTATCTTAATATAACCTTGCTTAAACTCTATTATTGATAGATCATTCTTAATTGTATGCAGAATCATCATTTCCATATTTTCTTCTAATAAAGAAAATAAATCTTCTATTTTTTCTAAATTAAAGGATTTTTTTTTACGTTTTGTTCTGAGGTATTAAAACTAATTTTGCCCTTATTATCCTCATTATTAAATGATTTTAATATTTCTTCAGGGGTTATTGTAAAATTAGCATAGCATATTTTTATAATATTCATCTCAAGTGTAAGCATAGGATCATAAGAATTTTTAACATCTACCAGTGCTTTATTAAACATTTGCCAAAATCTTGTAATAGTAATAACAGATATTTTTTTAGCAATTTTATTACATTTATCTAATTCATAATCAGATAGAATAAGATTTTTGGCATTTCCAATTTTACACAAACTAATTTTATAGGAAATTTCCATCAATTCTTGCAGCATTATATATGGTTCTGCACCTTTAATATATAGATCTCTTAAACATTTTAAAGTATCTTGAGTACTGCCTTTTAAGATATAATCAAATAATTGATAAATATATTCTAAATTTACAATCCCTAACATTTTTTCAAGCAAATCTGAACCAATTACATTAGTGTTTTTGCATGTTAAAATAGCTTGATCTAAAAGTGATAATCCATCTCTAACTGAACCTTGTGCAGCCTTTGAGATTAATGATGCATTTTTTTCATTAATTTCAAACCCTTCTTTATTAGCAATTTCTTGCAAATATTTAGCTAATTGATTTAGATCTAATCTATGTAAATCAAATCTTTGACATCTAGATAAAACTGTCAGGGGTATTTTTCTTATTTCAGTTGTTGCCAAAATAAATTTAACGTGTTCAGGCGGCTCTTCTAAAGTTTTTAATAATGCATTAAAAGCACTATTAGAAAGCATATGCACTTCATCAATTATATAGACTTTGTACCTTGATGCTATAGGCTTATATTTAGAGTTTTCTATAATTTCTCTAATATCAGCAACTCCTGTATTACTTGCTGCATCAATTTCTAAAATATCTTGATGCCTACCCTCTTCTATAGAAACACAGTTACTACAAGTTAAACATGGGGTAAAAATTGGCAAATTATCTTTACTATTAATACAGTTTAAAGCTTTTGCAACAATCCTAGCAAAAGTTGTTTTACCAACCCCCCTTATTCCAGTTAACATATATGCATGGTGAATCTTATTACTTTCTATAGAATTCTTTATTACAGTAATAATATGTGATTGAGAAATAATATCATTAAACAGCCTTGGTCTATATTTCCTAGCCAACACTTTATATTTTTCTTTCTTATTACTGTCATCTGCAAATATATCGCCCTGATTAACCATATAAAATTACTGAAATATTTAGGTTAAATTTAATATAAAGAAATATTTATAAAAGTACATCAAACTATTAAAAAAATTTATTAATAAAAATTTTTAGTAATTTTTACGATTATTGACAAAAATTTATTTAAATGAAAAAGTGTAAATTCAATATAATTAGTAGGGTATAAAAATGTCAATATCAAAATTTATAAAAGAATTAGATGAATTGAAAAATTTATTTGAAGAAATTATTCCTTGCATAGAAGCATATAGAAAAGAAAATTTAACTTATAAACAAAAACTTGGTCTAATACCATTGGTAATTAAAAAATTAGAAAAAAAATACGGAGTTGATAAGATTATTGATGAAGTAAAATATGCAATACACGATGTACTAAACACATTTCATAAAATGCATCAAGACTTTGATAATAAAAAATATATGCACTGCGCTATAGACTTTGCAAAAGGTATCTTTGAGTTAATTCCTGGGCTAAAAGAAACATTACCAGAGATGGTTTCTTTAGGTGTTGAAGCTACTGAAGAAACCAACAAAATTATTGCAACAAATGGTGCAATCTTAGCAGCTCAAAGCGCAGAAGTAGCCATGATTTTTATAGAAAACACCATAAGTGCAACTTGTCAAATTATAGAGGAAAATCCTTATAGCACTACACCCCCTAATGCTAACCAGAACAATACTAATACTACTCATGATGAACTATAACTTACACCTTTAAGTATATAGACAAAAAATAATTTTTATTTTAGCATTTTATTTTTAACAATAATAGGAGTAGTGAAATGTCAATATCAGAGTTTTTTAAAAAAGCAGAGGATATGGTCAAAATTGCAAGTAGTATAGGACCTTGTATTAAAGCTTTTAAAGGTAAGTCATTTAATTCTAAAGAAGCTGTAGATCTATCAGTATCTATCGCAGACAAAATTCTTAAAGATTATGGGCTAAATGGTCAATCAATAAAGTATCTAGAAAATTTTGCAGCTGATTCAATCAAGGTTTTTAGTAAAATTTCTTCAGATATTAAAGATCATGATTATTTAAAAGTTTTAACAGATTTTAAAGATAGCTCAGAAAAATTAATCGAAGAAAGTAAGCAAAGCATTGTTGCAATAAAAGCAGATGTAAAAACTGTTAAAAGTGGAGAAAACAAAGCTATCAAAGAATTTAATTCTGATCCAGCTGAAGCAGGTGTTGAATTACTTGAAAATATTATCAATGCTACTTGCAGCACAGTTGAAGCATCAGATACTCCTAAAGACGAATTATAAAATATTTTTTTTATAAATCTAAAATCACCAAGATATACTTTTAATTTCTTGGTGATTAATTATTATTGGCTATTAGCACATATTAAAGTAAATTTTAAATTTAACTACATATTTCTACCAATTCCATAATTTTTGATATGGCTATTTACTTTTTGTAATATTATAAAAGAGTACTTATACAATTTACTATACTTAAAAGTTACTGACAATCTTTGTTCAATAACAATTACTTTCAGATTCATATAGCTTTTTTTAGCATTTTAAGCATGTTTTTATTTAGCTTATGATATATATATATATATGTAAACGCTAAAATATCCCCATCTTGACAAGTATTATCCGCCTTTCTTTGGGTTTCTTAAGTTTTTTGATAATTCTAAAAAAAATTTAATTTGATGATATTTTTTTATCAATATTATATGG
>NZ_RXFM01000107.1 GCF_003953955.1 Candidatus Aquarickettsia rohweri
ATCCTTTATTAAACCCTATTCTTATCCCCTTTTTACTTTCTATTATCATCTCTGATTTTATTTCTTCACTTCTTTCTTCTTCGCATTCTTTCACTCTTATTGGTATAAATTTATTTTTTACTGTATTTCTTTTATTTTCTACAAGAATTCTGTGCCATTTATAAAATGTACTTCTCGGCACATTCTTTTGCTTACAAAATTCATATTTACTTACATTACTTTTTTTATATTCTTCTACTAGCTCTTTCCATTTTTCATTACTTATTCTTTTTTTCTTTTTTTCTAATAGCATCATTAGCCTCTATTTTTTTAGGCTTTTGTTCTACCACTTATTTTTATTCTTGCCTAGATGCCCTTATTTTAGTGCTTACTTTTTAAGCTTGAAATATAGAATTTATAAGACGGTGGCGTTGTTATTATATATTTATAGCATATAGCTATTTATTTGTCTTTAGGAGGTAATCCAGCCGCAGGTTCCCCTACGGCTACCTTGTTACGACTTAACCTCAGTCATCAAACTCTCCTTGGTAAACTGCCTCTTTGCAGTTAGCTCATTTACTTAAGGAAAATTTAACTTCCATGGCTTGACGGGCAGTGTGTACAAGACCCGGGAACGTATTCACCGCAGCGTGCTGATCTGCGATTACTAGCGATTCCAACTTCATGCACCCGAGTTGCAGGGTACAATCCGAACTGAGGTAGCTTTTATAGATTTGCTCCAGGTCACCCTATTGCATCATATTGTGGCTACCATTGTAACACGTGTGTAGCCCAAGTCATAAGGGCCATACTGACTTGACATTATCCTCACCTTCCTCCAATTCTCCATTGGCAGTTTCTTTAAAGTTCCCAGCATAACCTGTTGGCAATTAAAGATAAGGGTTGCGCTCGTTGCGGGACTTAACCCAACATCTCACGACACGAGCTGACGACAGCCATGCAACACCTGTGATAGTCCAGCCGAACTGACTGACTAGTTTCCTAATCATACGACTAACATGTCAAGACTTGGTAAGGTTTTTCGCGTAGCATCGAATTAAACCACATGTTCCACCGCTTGTGCGGGTCCCCGTCAATTCCTTTGAGTTTTAACCTTGCGATCGTAGTTCCCAGGCGGAGTGCTTAATGCGTTAGCTTCGACGCTAAAACATAGTTCTAACATCTAGCACTCATCGTTTACTGCGTGGACTACCAGGGTATCTAATCCTGTTTGCTCCCCACGCTTTCGTGCAACAGCGTCAGTATTTAGCCAGACAGATGCTTTCGCCTTCGATATTCCTCCTGATATCTACGGATTTCACCCCTACATCAGGAATTCTTCTATCCTCTCTAATACTCTAGTTTTACAGTTTTGTAAGCAATTCTTTGGTTGAGCCAAAGGCTTTCACTTTCAACTTATAAAACCGCCTACGCACGCTTTACGCCCAATAATTCCGAGTAACGCTTGCCCCCTTCGTATTACCGCGGCTGCTGGCACGAAGTTAGCCGGGACTTTTTCTGTGGATACCGTCATTATCTTCTCCACTAAAAGAATTTTACAACCCTAAGGCCTTCATCATTCACGTGACGTCGCTGGATCAGGCTTTCGCCTATTGTCCAATATTCCTCACTGCTGCCTCCCGTAGGAGTCTGGACCGTGTCTAAGTTCCAGTGTGGCTGATCATCCTCTCAAACCAGCTAAAGATCGTAGCCTTGGTAAGCCATTACCTTACCAACAAGCTAATCTTGCATGGGCTTATCTTGCAGCGATAAATCTTTCACCTCTCGGCAATATACGGTATTAGCTACTGTTTCCAATAGTTATTCCGTACTGCAAGGAAAATTCTCATGTATTACTCACCCGTTTGCCACTAACTTTATTTGTGCAAGCACAAATATCGTCCGTTCGACTTGCATGTGTTAAGCACGCCACTAGCGTTCACTCTGAGCCAGGATCAAACTCTCAAGTTTGACTTATATCTAAGTAGTAAACTTAAAATAAGATTACCACCGTCTTATAAATTCTATATTTACTATTTCAAATATTGTGATCAGGTAGAAATATTTATAAACTTTTTATATGCTAAGTCAATGACTTTTTAACATTTCTATATACTATTTTTACAAATTATTATTTTAAACTAAATTTAAAACCTTTGAATACTTCATTTTTTTTATTATAAAGTAAATAAATATCATTTCATATATAAACTAATATATTAATTATTCATCAAAAAATTATCTTTAAAAACAATATTTTAGCAAATCTTGCTTTGAAATACCCTTGTTTTTATTAGAATAATAACAAATACTGCCATCCTGAAGTGCATATATTTTATTTCCATATTTTATAGCATATTCAAGATTATGGGTAACCATAATAGATGTAATTTTATGTTTTTTAATTATTACAGAAGTTAATTCCATAACTTCATCTGAAATCTTTGGATCAAGGGCAGATGTATGCTCATCAAGCAATAATAATTTAGGTGGATTAATAAATGCAAGCGCAAGAGCTAAACACTGTTTCTCACCACCAGATAAATCCCTAACTAACGTATTCTTTTTTAGAATTAAATTCTTATTATAAGGCTTTAACGCTTTATTAAAAAAATCTGCAGATTTTGAATTATTTTTCCCTAAGTACATTAAAAAATTTTCAAATACAGTAAAACTCTCAAATAAATTTTCTTCTAACCTTTGTGTAATTGTAATAACTTTTTTAAAAAACTCTGCACTTGAATACAACCTCACTGATTTCGACTCCAATGTAATATCCCCAGATGAATAATCTATACTTCTATTAACTGCATTTAAGAAAGTACTTTTTCCAGAGCCATTATGGCCTATAATTATAATAAAATCACCTTCATCAACATCAAACGCTATATTTTTAAGTATAGTTAATTTACTATTTGGTAAATAATAATTTATATCTTTAATTTTTAATAATTTCTTTTCCATGGATTACAATTTTTATTAGACATAGTCTTTAACAATAATATAAGTATAATACCTATTAATAATTTAAGATTTATTGGATTTACTCCTATATTTAAAAAAATAGTTACAGCTGAATAATATAAAAAAACACCTAAAAAACATGCTAGAGAATCTATAACCACCGAATAATTATTATGCTTAAAAATTTTCTTAATTATTTGAATACCTATAAGCAAAGCACCAATTGCAGTAAGTGCAATCCCAAATCCCATATTTATATCAGCAAAATCATAAATTTGACAGGTTAAGGAACCACTAACTGCAGCTAAAGCATTACTAATAGCCAAACCAATTAATCTATATTTCTCTGGATTTTTTCCAAGTTTATAAAGCAATCTATAATTATCACCATATGCCCTCAAATTTAACCCTAACTTCGTTTTAAATAAAACAAATACCAAAATAAAGCATACAATAGCAAAAATAGCTGAAAATATAAATTCATGATAGTGACTAAATAAATAGCTAAAGTAAGTATTTACCGTAATATGATCATATGTTGTTAGATTTGGAACACCCATAATCTGCAAATTAATACTATATAACATAAAAATCATTAATATCCCTGCTATAAGGCTATCTATTTTATTATGTCTTTGTATTAATGCCACTATAATTCCTGATAATGCTCCTGATAAAATTGCGCCAAACATTGCAAGTAAAGGGTTTACTAATTCAGTTGTCAATTTAGCAAAAACCACTGCACCTAATACAAAACTACCTTCAACAGTTAAATCTGTCACATTTAATACCTTGTATGAGATATAAATCCCCAAAATCAATGGAAATAAAATAAAACTCTGCTGAAAAATATCTAATATAATATTCATGATTTATTCTATAATTAATAATTTTTCGTTTTGCAATTTATCTTCATTAATATGAACTGATGAAAATTTATTCTTAAATATCATAAAATCCAGCATTATATTATCATTATTTTCAGTTGCATTGTTAAATGATATTAAAATTTTTGCAGCTGCAACACCTAACTCCTCTTCTTTTAACCCAATTGCTACATCAGCACCATTCTTAACGCTACCTTCATCAGAAGCAATAACTGGGATACCAATTTTTTTAGCCTCTTTAATAATAGAAGCTATGCCACTAACTACAAGATGATCTTTAAGAAGTAAGCGCTAAAATAAGGGCATCTAGGCAAGAATAAAAATAAGTGGTAGAACAAAAGCCTAAAAAAATAGAGGCTAATGATGCTATTAGAAAAAAAGAAAAAAAGAATAAGTAATGAAAAATGGAAAGAGCTAGTAGAAGAATATAAAAAAAGTAATGTAAGTAAATATGAATTTTGTAAGCAAAAGAATGTGCCGAGAAGTACATTTTATAAATGGCACAGAATTCTTGTAG
>NZ_RXFM01000108.1 GCF_003953955.1 Candidatus Aquarickettsia rohweri
CAATCAATAAGCCATTATCTAAAGAAAACCAAATAGAAATTAGGCAGAACAAATATCTCAACAATAGGATAGAAGGCGATCACAGATTTATAAAGAAACGAACTAGGCCGATGCTTGGCTTCAAATCCTTTAGAAGTGCCGCCAGAACTATTGCGGGAATAGAACTCTTGCACATGATTAAAAAAGGACAACTTGCTGACAATGACAATTATAATTCTGACTTTGATAAATTTCTTTCACTAGCTGCTTAATGGAAAAATCTATAAATAATTTAAAAATTTTACACCATATTACAGATGCGACAGAGCCAAATCTTCCTTAGAACAGGGGCTGTATTGTTTAAAAAAGAGTGAGAATTTAACTGATCAATTATTTAATGTTGTTCAAATTAGTTTTGATAATTTAAATTTAGAAGACTATCTTAAAGGTAAAAAATTATCTGCTGAAAAGTATTATGATATTAAGGCATCAATAAATAATGATTATTCTTCAGGTAAATTTTTGGAAGGAGCTTTTTGGAAAATATTGGTTACTGAAGGTAATGGAATATCAAAAGATCTTCATAAGTTTGATAAAATATTAAATGAACAAGAAATTATAAATATTATAGAAACTTCTAAAATTTGTCATAATTTAGATGGAGAATATAATTGTAAGCCATTTTTTGAGGGTCTTGATGAGTTAATTAATGATGGATTAATCAATAATAAAGCACATGAGTATATAATTGATTCAATTCTAGATAAGTTAAATGCTTGTTAAAATAAGTTGTGATAATTCTTGACCAAAGTTGGTAATTAGAATAGGGTTATCTTTGCTTTGGCCGAGTAGCAAAGTGGTAATGCAGTGGATTGCAAATCCACTAGGCGCCAGTTCGATTCTGGCCTCGGCCTCATAACTTATTATTAATATAGTTAGTGAAGATAACCTATTTAAAGTCTCGTCAAATATTTGACAGTAGAGGGAATCCTACTGTAGAAACAGATTTAATTATAAATAATAAATTTTTTGGCAGAGCATCAGTGCCAAGTGGAGCTTCTAAAGGTATATTTGAAGCTATTGAATTAAGGGATAAAAGCAAAGATTATAATGGAGAGGGAGTTTTAATTTCTGCAGAGAAGATTAATAATGAAATTAAAAGAAAGATCTTGGATGTAAAATTTAATTCTCAAGAGGATTTAGATAATTTTTTGATAAAATTAGATGGAACAGCAAATAAATCTAATTTAGGTGCAAATACTATTTTATCAATATCCATTGCTTTTGCAAAAGCAATGGCTAATCTTGAGAATAAGCAATTATTTGAAGTAATAACAAACTCTAGCAAGTACTCTTTACCTAAGCCAATGTTAAATATCATAAATGGAGGAGCACATGCAGATAATGGTTTGGATATTCAAGAATTTATGATTGTGCCAGTAAAATACGATAGTATTTCTAAGAATTTAAAAATAGCATGTGAAATTTTTCACTCACTGAAAAAAGTCCTTAAAAAAAATCATTTTAAAGTAAATACTGGTGATGAAGGTGGTTTTGCACCCGATATTAAGACTACTAATCAAGCATTGAATCTTATAGTAGAAGCAATACAATATGCTGGATATAAGCTAGGAACAGAAGTTTGTTTAGCACTAGATATTGCTGCTAATGAATTATATATTAATGGTAAATATAATTTTAACGGTGAAAAAAATACATTAACAAATATTGAGTTAGTGGAATATTATAAAAAATTATGTAATGAATATCCTATAATTTCTATTGAAGATCCATTTTTTGAGCAAGATTATGAGGGATGGAAATTACTGAATCAGAAAATTGGAGATAAAATTAGGATTATTGGGGATGATTTATTTGTTACAAATCCTACAAAATTAAAGCAAGGTATTGATCAAAAATTAGCAAATTCAATTCTAATAAAAATGAATCAAATAGGAACGTTAACTGAGACATTAGAGAGTATTAATATTGCTAAAAAATATAATTTTACTCATATTATTTCCCATCGATCTGGTGAAACAGAAGATACTACTATAGCCCATATGGCTGTTGCAACAAAAAGTCCTTTCATTAAAACTGGCTCTATATCAAGGACTGATAGAGTATGCAAATATAATGAATTAATAAGAATTGAAGAGCAAATTTTTTAATCCTTTTGCAAATATTAATATTGAAAGAAATAAATAAATAACTTAAAATTATACATATGTTTATTGTTAAAAGTAACAAATGGAATTAGCAAATAAATTTTTTAGTAAGCTTTTTGGTAAAAAAGTTGGAGAAGACGAATTTGGCAATGTATTTTATAAATCAAATAGGTTTTCAAGGTATTTTAGTAGAGATATGAGATGGGTTATTTATAACGGTATTCCTGAAGCAACTAAAATCAGTTCTAATTGGTATAGTTGGTTACATCATCAAGATGATAAGTTGCCTATAAAAAATACAAAAACATTATATAAATGGATAAAGCCTAGGACGCTTAATTTATCTGGGTCTCAATTGTCTTATTATCCATCCGGACATTTTTTTTCTAATGATAAGGTTAGATTAGAATCAACTGGAGATTATGTTGCATGGAAACCAAAATAAATTAGTGTAGCTTACTTATGAAGAATATATTTGAAATTGTAGTTGGATTTTTAGTTTTATTTATAGCAATCACATTTAGTTATATTGTTTACCAGAGTTCTGATCATCAATTAGATAAAAATGATCAATATATAATTAATGCTATATTTGATAATATTGATGGTATTAAATTAGGTAGTGAAGTAAAAGTAAGTGGCGTAGTTATTGGAAAAGTTATTTCTCAACGTTTAGATTATGATACTTATTCAGCTGAAGTTCAAATGCTCATTAATAAAAAAATTAAATTACCAGAAGATAGTTCAGCTCAAATAGTAAGTTCAAGTATTTTAGGTGATAAATATATATCTATTGCACCAGGTACAGAAGAAAAATCTCTTGTCGAAGGTGACACAATTGAATTCACACAATCATCTATTAATCTTGAAGGATTGATAAGTAAATTTATTTTTGGACTAAAAGGTAGTAATAATCAAATGCAAATAGATGAAAATGCTTTTTCAAATTATAATAAATCGGATGAGCAAAACTATATATTCAATGATTCTAGTGCAGAAAACTCAATTAGTTAAATACACAATTATAATATTTATTTACTTAACTTTTATATTTAATTGTAATCAATACATTAGTGCATTTGATGAAATAGAGAATGAGAATACAGAATCTGCATTTAGTGTTCTTGATGAAGATATTTATAAATCAACTAACTCTGATTTAGATATTACTAAGCAATCGATAATTCAAGGAGAATTAGAATCTTTTAATTTAGCAAAAATTAGAATTTTAGACTATAATACTGGTCATAGCTCTAATAAAGAATTAAAATTAGAAGAGAATTTAGAATTGACAGAAGGATCATTTATCAATCTTAAAGAGTGTAAAAAAGATATAAAAGATACTTTAAATCCAGTTAGCATGGCTTTTATTTCTGTTACAAATCATGGTCAAATTATTTATGAAGGGTGGATATTTTCTAAAAATACTTCTATTGCATTACCAAAGATTGATGATGGACTTATATATTTAACTGGTTGTGATAATCAAGTTATTAATAAGGAAGAAGTTAATAAATAATTTTAAGTTATATCATATAATAATTGAGGAGCTAATGTTAGATAATATTCTTATAGTAGGTGCAAATAGAGGGATAGGTCTAGGTTTAATAAAGGAAATATTAAATAAAAATAGTACAGCAAATATTTTTGCAACGTATAGAGATAAAAATAAAAGTACTGAATTAATTAATCTTTCAAAGAAGCATCAAAATTTAAAATTAGTAACTTTAGAAATTAGGGTTCTGTCGCATCTGTTGAAAAGTATAAGAATCTTTGATATTCTGAAAGAAATGATAGATGTTAATAATGCTGAAAGTAGACCCAAAATTAATGAAGTATTTCAAGAATCATGAATATGGTCCAGAAATAATAATGGTATCATTGTATATGAAAGGAAGATATTCTCTAAGTTATAGAGAGATAGAGGAGATAGGCGGGTTGAGAGGATTCGCCATTGATCACGCTACTTTACAAAGGTGGGTAATAAAGTTTATGCCAATACTTGAAGGAAGATTCAGAAAAAGAAAGAAGCCAGTCAATGGTAGTTGGAGAATGGACGAG
>NZ_RXFM01000011.1 GCF_003953955.1 Candidatus Aquarickettsia rohweri
AAACCCTATTCTTATCCCCTTTTTACTTTCTATTATCATCTCTGATTTTATTTCTTCACTTCTTTCTTCTTCGCATTCTTTCACTCTTATTGGTATAAATTTATTTTTTACTGTATTTCTTTTATTTTCTACAAGAATTCTGTGCCATTTATAAAATGTACTTCTCGGCACATTCTTTTGCTTAAAAAATTCATATTTACTTACATTACTTTTTTTATATTCTTCTACTAGCTCTTTCCATTTTTCATTACTTATTCTTTTTTTCTTTTTTTCTAATAGCATCATTAGCCTCTATTTTTTTAGGCTTTTGTTCTACCACTTATTTTTATTCTTGCCTAGATGCCCTTATTTTAGCGCTTACAATAAAATGATCATACAAAGTGATAAAGTAAATGCATAAGACAGTGGAATATAATCTTGTTTAATTTTATCGTGTGTTAGTAGAATAGCAGCAATGGTGAATTGTATTAAAAAGCAAGCGTTTAGTATCAATTTTGTTAAGTAGTTGGTATTATAACCCCATATATAATCTATAATATTTATTAAAATAGAAGATAGCATGGTAAATGACGATAGGAATCTATCTATTGACATTTGGTAAATATTATAAGTAATGCTGGTAATAATCAGTAATCCTAATGTGATGCTCCATTTATAGTGTAGTACTTGGCTTATACCTACTACAAATAATATCTTGCCAATTAACATACAAATAAAGGAATATTTTATTAAAAAATTATGTTTGACCGTATTATTTTGGCCAGCAGCTCTTTGTAATCCTATTGCACTGGTAATGAAAGCCAATCCCAAAATAATCGAACTTTTGTTATAGCTAAAAATATTGATAATATTCACAACTTCTAGAAAGCCAATAAAGCAGAGTGATGCAATAAATGTTCCAATACCAATCAAGATCATTAAGTAAAGTGGAAGTTCTTTCTTTTTATGTTGATATATAATAAAATTAGAAAGCTCATTATTAATAGCTAGGCCTTTGCTTCTAAGCTGCTGAAGTAATTCTGCTGCATTATATTTTATTGTATATTTAGGCATGGTCGAACTTCAGCTTTTTTAATACATTTCGGAGATAAGTAATTAAGGCGGTAAATATCCCTAATGTCAATATCCCCATGATCATATATGTAAATGCATACGATTCCCAAAGGGGTTTTACAACTAATGTTTTACAGATGTAACATTCGATGATAAAACAACTGGAAATTATAGTAGCGGTTAGTGACCACATATCAGGCAATTTATAGCGATAGAAATAATATGCTATTCCATGTCCAACAAAGCCTATAATACTGCTAAATATAATAGATTTCGTAGCTATACTAGGATATATTATCCAAATAACAATAGGGATCAACATTATTAGTAAAACAACTATGGTAAGTACCAAGCGTATCCACTTAGCTTCAAGCCATTTACAAGTCTTTGTTATAATACAATATTCGCGCAGTGCTAAAGCGATTCCGTTTAATAAGGCCATATAGGTAAAGATCATAAATTCAATTTCCCTGGTAGGTTGTGCAGCTTGTTCCCACCATAACACAAAAAAGATATTAGTAATTATTAACCAGAAGATCCACTGTGCTGCAAAGTTTGATATTAATGTCCAGCCGAATGTAAGAAGTGACCACATCATAAACAGTTGGTAAGAGTTTGCTCCAGTCTGGTAAATTTGCGAGAATGTTACCATAAATGCACCAATTAATATACTTCCAAAAAGCAGTAAAATTTTCCCATTAATATGTTGTAAAGAGTAAAAATAGGCTCCAATTAAACAGCTAATAATGCCAAATTGAATCGAATATATCTTTATTGATGGGGTTATTTTTGACCAATTGAAAGCAACGAAATAGATGATGCCCGAAAGTATCAACGCTGATCCAATAGTGAGCAATAAGCGTGATATCCATAATATCCACTGATCATGAGGATATAGCAGATTAAGTGCATATTCTCGAGTTTTTTTTGTAATCTTTCCATGTGAATATAATTTTTCAACTAATTTGCGATTTGCAGGAATTTGTTGGAGTATAAAATTATTTTTTTCTGTACCCATAAACGTTAACCTTCACAGTATAATTTTATACATGGATATTGTGTTAATCAAGCTATACCATGCGTATATTAGGACTTATAAGAGCTTATCATGAAATTGTAAAGTATAAAAGTACTATTTATAATTGTGTGTATAAATTCATAATATATTGGGCTTATAATTAGAGACATTAAGTTTTACTAAGATTCAATGTATCTCATAACCCTTATTATATTATTGAGTAATTATAAGAGGTTATTTGTTACTTTAGATAGCTTATGTTTATATAATAATATTAATTCTAGTTTATATGTAATTTAACTATTTTATAATTTGCTATTACATAAAAGTTAGTCAAAATATTTTATTTTAAAATTTAAAGAATCTTTTTTATTTATTAAATAAGAATTTGGAGGTAATAAATTCCACTCTGGTATTTGTGTATTTGAAAGTGGTTCTGAATCGATAGTAATGCTATTATCTTTATTAATATTGTAATAGAGTGATATAGGTTCATTATTTTTTGAAGCAAATCTTGTCGCAACAATTTGATTTCCATCTGTTATAATAATATTAAGTTTGGAGAAACATTTGCTATCATTATTAAGTTGTTTTTCATTTATCCAGTTAAAGGCATTTAACATTGCTATTTCTAAATTTTGATTCTCATTATTAATTAGGAAATGCATAATCAAGTAAAATAAATGCTCAGAATCTGTTTGAGCTTTAATTTGTGTAAAAAGTTTTGAATTTATAGTATTTAATAGTGAGCGACGTATTTTTTCAAAATTATGAATAGTTCTATTATGTATGAAAGAATATTTGTTATAAGAAAAAGGATGACAATTATTGATTGTTACATCTCCTACTGTAGAAGCTCTAACATGTCCTAAAAAACAATTTGATAGTATTTTATTAGATAAATGTTTTAGATTAGTATCGTTCCATGCAGGCCTTATTGATTTAAATATTCCTGGTGTATCATCTATTTGTTGATCATACCATGCTATGCCAAATCCATAAGCATTAGTGCCGTGTTCACCTAGCTTTGCAGCAATGCTTTGATTAATTAATGAGTTTTCTGGTTTTTCAATTAATTCACTGATTAAAATAGAATTTACGCCTTTATAACAAATAATCCTGCACATAATTTATTTATTACCAATTTTATTAATATAAGATATTTTTAGTAATGCTTTTTGCATGCGATATTTTTCAATTCTTTGATTAGGCATAAGAATTAGCTATCATATATTAAGTATTTTCTATTTTTTCTAAAAAGTAAATCTAATCCTGTTACAGCATAATTTATTAATCTTGTTGTTTAGTACATAGTCATTCAATTTTTTTTAATAAGCTTAATTAAAAAAGGCAAAAATGCTTGAATTAACAAAAAATAATACTATCATGTGGTTATAGAATATAAATTGCATTATTAAATATTAATGATAAAAAAAGATAAGCCGTTATCACCTCATTTAACAATTTATAAACCTCAAATTACGTCTGTACTCTCTATAATGCATAGAATTACAGGGTTTATATTATTTTTTGGATTTTTGATTATACTTTGGACCACTAATATTTATACTTTTAAAAGCACAACTCTTGAAGACTTTGGTAAAGTATTAACTTACTTAGTAACTAATAAATTTTTTATTTCAATATTAATATTATTTAGTTATTGTATTTTTTACCATATGTGTACAGGTATAAGATATTTATTTTGGGACTCAGGCAAATTAATGGATATAAAGATGATAAATTTAACAGGATGGTTAGCTGTGATTTTTTCTGTTATATTTACTTGTATATTTTGGTACCTAATTATTTATAAATAATTGATATTATGAGCTTTAAAAGTTTAAATAGTAAGGCAAAAGGAAAAGGAAGTTCAAAATTTTCTACAGTGCATTTTATAAGGCAAAGATTTACTGCATTAGTATTAATCCCACTTTTTATATGGTTAGTGCTTTGTATAATTTGGCTTGTTAGATCTTCATCTCCGGAAGAGTGTATATTATTTATATCACATCCATTAAACTTTTCTCTTGTTTTCATTTTTATTTCATTTTTTCTATACCATGGTTATTTAGGTATTGAAGATATTATGAAAGATTATATTCATTGTAAAATATTATATAAAATACTTCATAAATTATTAATTTTGATTTGTATAATAACATATATAGTGAGTTTTATTAATTTTGTTTTTTATCATTTATTATTTAGATATTTTACAGGAATGGGGTAAAATGAATATGAAAGCATATAATATTATAGAGCATAAATACGATGTTATAGTAGTAGGAGCTGGAGGAGCAGGATTGAGAGCTACTTTAGGTATGGCTGAGAAAAATTTAAAGACAGCGTGTATTACAAAAGTTTTTCCAACTAGAAGCCATACAGTTGCAGCACAAGGAGGAATTAGTGCATCTTTAGGTAATATGGGGAAAGATGATTGGCGTTGGCATATGTATGATACTGTTAAAGGTGCTGATTGGTTAGGAGATCAAGATACTATTGAATACATGTGTAGAAATGCTGCTGAATCGATAATAGAATTGGAAAATTATGGTGTGCCTTTTTCAAGAACAAAAGATGGTAAAATATACCAAAGGCCATTTGGAGGCATGACTACAAAATATGGTAAAGGTGAGCCTGCTCAGAGAACATGTGCAGCTGCTGATAGAACTGGGCATGCTATACTTCATACATTGTATCAGCAATGTTTGAGAGCTGATGCAGAGTTTTTTATTGAATATTTTACAATTGATTTAATTCAAAATGATAGTGGTGAATTTATTGGGGTTTTAGCATATTCTCTTGAAGAAGGAACAATTCATAAATTTAGTGCAAACTTGGTAGTATTAGCTACTGGAGGGTATGGTAGAGCATATTTTTCTGCAACATCAGCACATACTTGTACTGGAGACGGTGGTGGAATGGCATTGCGCTCAGGACTATCTTTGCAGGATATGGAATTTGTACAATTTCATCCAACTGGTGTTTATGGTGCAGGATGTTTAATAACAGAAGGTGTAAGGGGTGAAGGAGGATATCTTATTAATAAAGATGGTGAAAGATTTATGGAGCGCTATGCTCCTTCAGTGAAAGATCTGGCATCAAGAGATGTTGTAAGTAGAGCAATGACTATAGAAATAGATGAAGGAAGAGGTTGTGGTGAAGAAGGTGAATATATTCATTTAGTTTTATCTCATTTAGATGCAAATATTATACATAAAAGATTGCCTGGTATTTTTGAAACAGCTAAGGTTTTTGCTGGTGTTGATGTGACTAAAGAGCCAATACCTGTTACTCCAACTGTGCATTATAATATGGGTGGTATACCTACAAATTATCATGGAGAAGTGGTAAAGAAAAATGGTAAGTCAATTGATGTAGTTCCTGGCCTTATGTCAATTGGAGAAGCTGCTTGCGTTTCTGTTCATGGTGCTAATAGATTAGGTTCTAATTCTTTGCTTGATTTGGTTGTATTTGGAAGAGCAGCAGCTATTAGGGCATGTGAAGTAGTTAAGTCTGGTTCTTCAAAACCTAATATTTTAGATAAATATATAGAAAAAGCTATTGATAGATTTGATAAAATAAGGAACTCTAATGGCAAGCTTTCTACTGCTAAAATAAGGACTACAATGCAGAAAACTATGCAGAAACATGCTGCAGTATTTCGTACGGAAAAGTCGTTAAAAGAAGGTGTTGAAAAAATGAAAGAGGTATATGATTCATTTAAAGATATTGGTATTTCAGACAGGAGTATGATATGGAATAGTGATCTTGTTGAAGCTTTGGAATTAGATAACCTTAGATCTCAAGCACTTATAACAATATCAGCTGCGTTGAATAGGAAAGAATCAAGGGGCGCGCATGCTAGAGAAGATTACCAAGAAAGAGATGATAAAAAATGGATGAAACATACTTTGATTAGTATTAGTGATAAAATCAAAATTGATTATAGAGAAGTATCAAAGAAAACATTGACTGATGATGTGGAATTTTTTCCTCCAAAAAAGAGAGTTTATTAGTTATATTTTTTGTTAACAAGTTTGCTTTTTGCATTAATAAAAAAATAATATATCTATTTTTCTTTATTATAAATCTATATAATTAACCACAATAATAAAAAAGCAGCATAAGTACTTATGCTGCTTTAATATTTTAACATACAATGACACTATAATAACAATTTAAATATTATCGTCATAGTTGAGCTAAAATTACAGACAATAATTATTTAATTATTGTCCAACATCAGCAAAAGCACTAACAATTGTTACTAATGCAGCTAGTATTGTTAAAGCAAATTTTTTCATATTTATACCTAATTTGTTAACAGTTACCATATCTATGATTGTATTACATCTAAATCAAAAAATATTCAAGTGTTTTATATTATTAATAATAAAAAAATATATTGAAAAGTTATTTGCAAATTGTATAAGTAGGTTAGGTGAAATTATTTATTGGTCTTGTTATGGCTTTTAATTTGCGAAATTTATCATATTTTGACATTTCATTAGTAATAATCCATATTTTTATTTGTTTTTATATTGCCTTTCATTATTTTAGAAAAATAAAAAAACCTGATGATTTTTCTTTTGGAATTAAGGGTTCTTCAACAATCATGTTTGTTTGTTCTATTTTTGCCACTGGTATAGGTGCTGGATCTACTATGGGTTATGTTGATAAATTGTATAATAGTGGATTTTTAATTTTAATTTTTATATTTTCACAGCCATTTTTATGGTTGATAACTTCAAAATTATTAGTACCAAAAATTTATAATCTACAATTTTGCTCAACCTTAAGCCAAGCTATAGGTAAACTGTATGGGACATCTGCTAGGTTTTTCACTGTACTTGCAATAGTTGTTGAAACTATTGGAACTATTTGTATGCAAAGTATGGCTTTAGGTGTGATATTTGAGTATTTCTTTGGTATAGAATTTGCATATGGTGTTTTTATTGGTTATGGATCAATAGCACTTTATGGAATGATTGGCGGAATTAGAGGAATTATGGCAATAGATGTGTATCAATTTATAATATTTTTTCTAATTATTCCAATAGCATATGCAGTTGTTAGTACTAATTTTAATGGAGTTGAAGAAGTACTCTTGAAGATTCCAAAATCAGAATTTAAGTTTGAGTTTAATTTTAAAAATATTATAATATTAATAAGTGTTCTTTTTGCTTCTTTAATGCCGTCAATATCTGCACCTTATATGCATAGATACTTGATGTTATCTGAAACCCCAAAGAAGCTAAAAACAATATTTAATTATTTGTTTTGTATAACAGTTCCTTTTATGTTTTCAATTTTTGTAATTGCTTGCATAATGAAAGCAAATTATTATGGAACTGGGGAAAATATTATGCTGAAGTTTATAAGTGACTATGTTCCTGTAGGTTTAAAAGGATTTATAATAGTTGGATTATTTGCTGTTATTATGTCAACTTCAGATTCATATATTAATTCTGCAAGTGTTGCACTTACAAAAGATTTGATTAAAGTATTGTATCCAAGCTTAACAGAAAAGCAGGAGTTAAGAGTTTTACGATTTTTTATCCTTATAATATCTATAATACCTCTATTTATGCTTTCCAAAAATTTATTTGAATTAATATGGATTTTTAGAGCATGTGGAGTTTATTTAATTATTATACCTTTTTTTGCAGCACTTTATTATTTCCCAGCTAATTTGAAATCTTTTTATATAGGTATTTTTACTGGATTGATATTTATTTACCTTACTTTAAAATTTTTACCACAATATACATTGTTATATGTTTTAACTTCACAAATTGGAGTTATTATAGGTTATTTTGGTACTTATTATTTAAGTGTGGTGAAAAAATATGCAATTAAAGATTTATTTATTGAAATCTATATTTTTTTTAAAATTAAGAGAAAAATTTTTAAAAGAGAATATGAAAAAATTCCATTAAAGAAGAAAATAAAAGAGATATTTACTAAGCAAGAACCGTTATATAATCGTTTTAGCATGTTTGCTCTTTGTTATTTTTTTATTTATAGTTTTTACTTAAAAGAAAATTCTCTTTCCTTATTTGTATTAACTGTAATCAGCTATTTATTAGTGTTTTCTTTGATTTTTAGGGATATTTTATTTAGTCACAGATTTAAGAAGAAAATTATAATATATTATTATTTTTTTACAGTAACATTTTGTTTACCTTTTACTGCAAGCTATATGTTTTTTAATAATGGTCATAATAGTTTTTGGGCGGTTAATGGTATTATGTCAATATTATTACTTTATAAATTTTTGAATGTTATAGGTTTTTTAATTAGTTTGACTATAGGGTTTACCTTAGGATGTATAATATTTTTTATTATAAATTTTAATAATTTTGTTTTTGATTTAGCAAATTTTGCACTCTTATTATACGTGTATTTATCTTTTATATTTATAGGACTATTTTTAATTCAAAAGAAAGAGGTAAAATTGCAAAAAAAAGAAGATGAACAACAAAAGCAACTTGAGATGACAGAGATGTTTGCTAATTTAATTTCTCATGAAATTCAATCTCCTATATCTATTGTTTATGGGTATATTCAGTTGTTAAATGAAGAATTTAATCAAGCTAAGAAAGAAGAATTTAAAGATGATTATCAGTATGATCTTACTAAAACTAGGGTAACTTCTATTGAAAAAATTGGTAAGGATATTGAAAAAATCAGCCTATATGGGTTAAATACTATTGAAATTTTACTCTCAGTTTTAAGTCAAGCCGTGAGAAGGATTCCAAAAGATATATATCCAATTAGAGATTGCATATATGAATCTGTTGAAGATTGTAAATTATTTATGCCTCATGCAGGAAATATCAATATAAAAATTAGTGAAAAATTTAATGTAAGGTGTTCTTATAATGCGCTAAAGTTTATCTTTATTAATTTGATAAAAAATACATATAATCATAATGGTGCAGATACTCGTATTGAAATTAGAACTGAAAAGGATAAACCAGGTACTATATTTTTTATTGACTATGGAAAAGGTATAGATGAAAAAAATATAAAAATGATATTTAATAAATATTTTAACAATAGCGAAAGTGGTACTGGCTTAGGGCTTGCATACTGTAAGCTTATAATGGAGGACTTAAATGGTTCAATAAATTGTTATTCATCTATTAATAAGTATACAGTATTTACTTTAAAATTTCCTTATCTATACAATTAAATACATAATAATAAGTTAAAAATAAAGATTTAATTAAGTAGGAATTGTAGGCATTTTTTACTTTATTTAAAAAGTTTTGCTCTTAAAGTAATGTTATATCTATGGGTCAAAATATCTGCATTAAGATAAGTCAACAAATTTTTTTTAAAAAAATGCAATTAAATTTCTTTACGAAACAATAAAAATAGTTCAAATATACAGTTAATAAATTTATACATAGATTTTTTAAAAACCTCTTTTAGGAGCAATGGATACTTTTAACTAATTTTAAAAATTTGATATTATTATGGAGCATATAAATAGATTGATTTCTAAATCACACATTAGTGAAAAATATGGGGAAGAGCTATGGGGTGTTGTTTTTTCTAATTTAAAAAATATTGTTAAAGCTGATCAACTTGATGTTTGGTTTTCTAAGGTCAAATTTGTAAAATTAGAAAAGGGAACAATTACAATATCAGTTCAAAATAATTTTATTAGAGAGTGGATTATTAATAATTATTTTTTAATTATAAAAAAAGAAGTTTATAAAATAGATCAACAAATCAATAAGCTTTCTATAATTGTTGACGAAGAAAATAATATCGATTCTAGTGAGTCAGTAAATAGAAATGTATTTTTAGTTCAAGATGTCTTTTCTAAATTAAATCCTAAATATATTTTTGAAAATTATGTTGTTGGAGATGCAAATTTTTTAGCATATAAAATTTGTTATGATATTGCTTCTAAAAGTACTTCATATAAACATAGCAATATTTATTATATTCATTCTCATGTAGGTATGGGAAAAACTCATTTGCTTCAATCAATATCAAATCATATTCTTAGCAATAATAAAAAAACCAAAGTCGGTTATTTAAGTGCAGAAAAATTTATGCATAATTTTGTTAATGCAGTTAAAAATAATACATTATTTGAACTTAGGAGTTTAATTAATAATATAGATATTTTTTTAATCGATGACATACAGTTTATTTGTGGCAAAGAAAGCACTCAAAAGGAATTTTCATTAATTTTAAATTCTTTGATTGAATTAGGTAAAATAGTAATAATAGCTTCAAGTATTGCTCCTCATTTATTGGAGTTATCTAATTTAAAAACAAAATCTCTTTTAATTTCTAGTAATACAATTCATATAGGTAATTTTGATCAGCCTTTGAGATTAAAAATTTTAGAATTTTATAATAGCAAGAATGGTGTAAAATTTGAAAAAGAAATTTTACACTTAATTTCTGAAAAAGTGACTACTAATGTAAGAGAATTAGAAGCATCTTTAAACAATCTTTCAACATATTTAACTGTTTCATCTCAAGAACCATCTTTAGATAATATATTATTATATATTCAAAATTATATGAAAACATCTGAAAAGATAGTGACAATTGATTATATAACAAAAGCAGTAGCCAAATATTATAGACTGTCAAAACCTGATATATTATCAAAAAAAAGAAATCAAAAATTGGTTATAGCTAGGCAAATTATATCTTTCCTTGCAAAGGAACTTACTTCTAAAAGTTTAAAGGTAATTGGCAATAAATTAGGAGATAGAGATCATTCTACGGTATTATATTATTTAGGAAAATTTAATAAAAAAATAAGCAATAATCCTGAATTAAAGAAAGAAGTTGAAGTAATTAAAAATTCTCTAGCTGTTTAGCTTAGTTTTCTGATATACTTACGGATAGAAGTATAATACCAAATATAGAAATATATGTTTAATGTTGTGAGGTTAAAGGAAATTTTTCTTTCTATAGGGTTGCTACTTTTAAGTACTGCTCTTTTAATATCTGGTTCAGGGTTAATGAATACACTGGTATCGTTAAAATTCAAAATTGCGGGAAAATCAGAGTTATTAATTGGGTGCATAGCTGCTATGTATTTTTCAGGTATGTTATTTGGTTCTCTTAAAATTTCCAAATTAATAAAAATAGTGGGTTATGTTAAATCTTTCTCAACATTAGCATCAATAATGGCTATTACTAGCATCCTACCAGGTATGAATGATAATATTATTGTGTTTTTTATATGTAGATTTATCCAAGGTGCATGTATTGCTGGGTTATATATAGTGGTTGAGAGTTGGGTTTTATGTTCATCATCTGAAAATAATAGAGGTAAAACATTAGCTATGTATATGATAGTGTTATATAGTTCCTATTCTATGGGCCAGTTCTTTTTATCTGAAGCCACTATATCTACAATATTGCCTTTTTGTATTTCCACTATTTTAATAATAGCTTCAATAATTCCTTTATCAAGTTTTCCTGTAACGCCACCTTTACTTGAGGAACACGATAGTATTTCATTAAAGAAAATCTATCATGCCTCAAAGGCTGGGTTTATAGGATGCTTTATTTCTGGTATGATTATTTCTAGCATTTTTTCTATACTTCCATTGTATGTAGAAGAAATAGCAGATAATACACAATTTATAGCTTTTGCAATGGCAATTACTTTTTTGTCTGGTGTTTTGATGCAGTATCCGTTGGGAAATTTTTCTGATAAAATGGATAGGAGAAAAGTTCAAATAATGCTAAATATAATGTATAGCATTTTTTTATTAATTTTTGCTGTATTAGAGTATTTCAAGTTGGTTAATTACTATGTGTTAATTTTTATAGTGATTATAATTGGAATATTCTCATTTACTATTTATCCAGTTAGTATGAATTTGGTTTGTGATCATTTGAAAAGATCAGAAATTATTCGTGGAACAGAAGGATTAACTATATCTTTTGGTGTAGGATCAATTATTGGTCCAATTTATTCTTCATTTTCTATTAAGTTGTTTGGATTTTATGGTTACCCAATTTCATATGTAATTTTAACAATTTTTCTTTCTTGTTTTAGTGTGTTTAGCTTAGATAAAAATAAGAGTAAAAAACAAATACCAATAAGTGAAATAATTACTCCTTTAGTTCCATATAATCAAATTGATTTTGACTCAATACAGTTGAATTCAAAATCTAAAGATAAAAAGTAGACTAATAGTATCAATACTGCTAATAATTAGTATACTAAACTTATATTGCATAGAAATTGCCTAAAAATAAAAGTATTTCGCAAGAGTTAGATTTATTGAAAAACGATTTAATTGATAAAAAGCTAAAAGATGTTAATTTTGATACTTTAGATCTAACAGATGTTGTAGATGAAGTTGATAATGATAACGATCAATTAAATTATTTATCGAGTAAAGATAAAGCAATTGAAGAATTAGTCAAAGAAGTATTAAAACCGGAGTTAAAGAAGTGGTTAAATAAGAATTTGCCAGTTATTGTTAGAGAATTGGTGGAAAAAGAAATTAAAAAAATTATCCCAAAAAATGAGTAGAGTAAATTTCATATTTATTTTAAGTTTTATATTTTTCAATTTTAGTTTTAATAATGTTTTTGCTTCTTCGGAGTTTTCAAATGATTTTATTGAGCAAGCTAAAAAATTGGGTATAACTATTGATAAAAAATCCACTCAAAATAAAACTTCAAATAACAAAAATATAAAAATTTTAGATAATAAAAATTTTCCAAGTACTAATGTACAATCATTACCAGAGGTGCCGAAGCCACAAGATAGTAAGCAAGTGAAGTTACCAGAAGTGCCAAAGCCACAAGATAGTAAGCAAGCGAAGCTACCAGAGGTACCGAAGCCACAAGATAGTAAGCAAGTGAAACTACCAGAAGTACCGAAGCCACAAGATAGTAAGCAAGTGAAATTACCAGAAGTACCGAAGCCACAAGATAGTAAGCAAGTGAGACTACCAGAGGTATCAAAGCCACAAGATAGTAAGCAAGTGAAGTTACCAGAGGTATCAAAAAGTAAAATTAATAAAAAAGAAAAATTACAGCAAAACAAAAATACTATTAAAAGTAATAAAAAGTTAAATCAAAAAACTCATTTAAAAAATAGTAAAAGCAATATTATTAAAAATGATCAAGTTAATTTAGTGAAAAAAAAGGTTGTTCCTAAAAAAAATAATAAATCAATAAGTTATTTTCCAGCGCCTGAGGAATTTATTGATAATAATGATTTTAATGAAAAAAATTATATGAGAAGAAAGCCATATAATTATGACATCAAACCTCCTAAATATCTTCTTGATCTTCAAAAAAAAGGTATTAAAACAAATATTCCTAAATTTATGTTTAAAGATGAACTTTCTAAATTATTGTTTGTTGCTGTTAATGACCAGAATATAGGAGCAATAAAAGGTCTATTGTTAAAAGGTGCTAATATCAATGCACAAAATAAAAGTAATGAGTATACACCTTTGATGTACGCTGTAGAAAATAGTAAAACAAATTCTTTAAGATACTTGCTTATAAGAGGAGCTAATCCTAATTTTGTTACTTCGAATAAAATGTCTGCACTCCACTTAGCAGCCATTATGAATAATTTAAAAGCAGTTAGAGTGTTATTAGGATCTGATGTTAATATGTTTTTACAAGATAAATATAATAAAACATTTTTTGATTACGTACAGGATGAATATAAAAATATTGTGATTAGTGATATATTTGATACAAGGAAAGATGCTGACAAAGCACTTATTGATTTTTGTACTTTAAGATCATTGGAGGGTATGAAATTTGCAATTCAAAATAATGCTAATGTAAATGCACAAAATAATAACGGTGATACTCCTTTGATATTAGCAGTTAGATATAATAATCCCAAACTCGTAATTTATTTATTAAGCATTGTGGCTGATCAATCAATTAAGAATAAATATAAAGGTGATGCAAGGGCTGTTGCTATACAAAATAAATATAGTAAAATTTTAAATATACTAGAGACTATAAAATTTAATAAAGATCTATATACTTTGGGTTTATCTAAGAATATGCTTCATTATAAATTTACTGATTCAGAGCAAAAGCAGATAAATAGAAATAATGAAGAAATAAAAATAAAAAATTTTAATGAATATCCTTCACAAGGAGTATTAGGTGTTATATCTAATAAATCAAAGTAATAATATATGTTTATTTTATAGTGGAATTAAATTTTCATAATTTTGAACAACATTTAGTTAAAAATTTTTGTATATCTAAATTAAAAACAGTTGCTATTGCAGTGTCTGGTGGTGTGGACAGTATGTGTTTGGCTTTTTTATTAAATAAAATTTGCAAACGAAATAATATTATTTTCACAGCAATTACTGTAGATCATAAATTAAGAAAAGATTCTACTTTTGAAGCTAATGAAGTTGCTAGATATTTAAAGAATCAACATATAAATCATGTTATATTGACTTGGCAACATGAAATAATAAAATCTGATATTCAAAATAAAGCAAGACAAGCTCGTTATAAGTTGATTTGTGATTATTGTAAGAATCATAATATAGAGAATTTATTTGTTGCACATACTTATGATGACCAAGCTGAAACAGTTTTATTAAGGATTTTAAGAGGTAGTGGGATAGATGGAATTAGTGGCATTGAATTTAAAACTAAAATAAATGAAATTAATGTTATACGTCCATTTTTACAATTCAGGAAAAGTCAAATTTTAAGTTTTATGAAAGATCAAAATATATTTTGGTTAGAAGATAAATCAAATAAAGAAGTAAAATTTGATAGGGTGAAGGTAAGAAATTTAATTTCTGAATGCGATAAAGATTTTAAATTTACTCAAAGGTTAAATTTATTATCAGAGAATGCTAGAAGAGCTAGAAATTTTTTTGAAAGCTATCTAAAAGAAATCTTTGAAAAATATTGTACTATTGGTGATTTAGGATTTATTTCTATTAGTAAGACTAATTTTATTGATCAACATGAAGAAATCAAACTTAGATTAATCAATTATATAATAAAATCTGTTAAGAATGATTTTAATCACTATCCAATTAGAATTGAACAATTAAAGTATATATCAGGAAATTTAAATAATTTAGATCAACAAAAATTTACTATAAATGGCTGTATAATATTGCTTAATCAAGGTGTAATTTATTTTTATAAAGAGCCAAAATTTATTGAATCAACAAAAATATTAAAAAAAGGTAAAAATATTTGGGATGGAAGATATATAATAGAAACTGATTCAGAAAACCTGGAGATTTGTAAATTAACTAAGGATAAATGGTCTAAAATTATACCAAAAAATTATACTCACAGTGTTCCTGGAGATATGATATTTTCAACGCCAATAATATTTTCAAAATCTAAAAATTTATATATTTTGCCCTTATCTAATATTATTTATTCATTAAATAATAACAACAGCCATAATTTGCAAATAACAGTTACTCATATATTGTCCGAAACATGTTTTGAAATTAATTATTAAAAATGTCATAATGTTGATGACTACTCATGTAATAATTAATACTAAGAAGTGATAGGACAAAAACAGGTTCAAAAAATATCTCAAAAGCTTGCATTATCTAAAAATATGCAACAATCCATTAATATTCTTAGTATGCATACAATTGACTTAAAAGATTTTATAGAAAAAGAAATCATTGAAAATCCATTTCTTGAAACTGAGGAAGTCGATTTTGTAAATAATGAAGAAAGTTATAAGAATTTACAAAGTACTACTGATAATAATTATAATCAAGATGAAGTCTTTTCAAAATTAGTAGATAAAACATTAACTCTTAAAGAACATTTAATTAATCAAATAAATTTAACATTTCAAGATGATAATGAAAAATTCATTGCTTATTATGTTACTGATATGCTAGATGATAATGGTTATTTTAGAGGCTTAGATGAGGATATAGCGCAGGAATTAAAAATATCTTTAACAAAGTTTAACTCTATAATGAATATTTTAAAAACTTTCGATCCAATTGGTGTATATTCGCAAAATCTTGAAGAATGCTTGAAATTACAGGCGATTGAAAAAAATATTTTTAATTCAAAATTTAAAAAAATCTTAGAGAATTTGAATTTAGTTGCTAAGTTAGATTTTAAATCCTTAAAAAAAGAGTGTGAAATTTCTGAGGAGGAGTTAAGGGAATTAATTTCAAAATTAAAAAAATTAAATCCAAAACCTGGTAGAGATTTTTTAACAAATAACTCTCAAATTATATTACCAGAAATTATCATTAAGGGTAATAAAGATCAGGGATTTTACCCAATTATAAATGATAAAGCAGTTCCTAATTGTTTTTATCAAAATAATATAGATAATAAAAATTTAAAGCCAAATGAAAAATCATTTTGTTCAAAAAATAAAAGAACAGCAATAGAAGTAGTTACTGCTTTAACAAAGAGGAAAAAGTTGTTATTAAATTTTGCTGATAAGATATTAGAGCTACAATATGAGTTTTTTGCAAATGGTGTTAATTTTTTAAAACCCTTAGTTGTTTCAGATTTAGCAAAAAAATTAGAAGTTAATGAAAGTACTATAAGTAGAATTGGAAATAAATACATTGAGACACCACATGGTGTGTTTGAGATTAAATTTTTCTTTTCTTCTAAAATAAAATCTGAATTAACAGAAAATCACCATTCTAGTATATCAGTTAAAAATACAATAAAAGATATTATATGTAATGAAGAAAAAATTTTATCTGATCTAGATATAAGTAATATACTAAGTCAAAAATATAGCATATCTATTTCATGAAGAACTGTAACTAAGTATAGAGAGTTTATGAAAATACCAACCTCAGCAATAAGGAAAAGATTAAAAAAAATGGGAGCAAGTTAATGAAGCAGGTTTTATGGAGTAAAAAAGAACTTGAAGATGCTTTGAATTATAAAGATGTTAATTATTTTTCAGATGTTACTGGCGCATCAATTGATACCAGGACTATTAAAAAAGGTGATATGTTTTTTGCATTATCTGGTGAAAATTTTAATGGTAATGAGTTTATTGATATTGCCCTTCAAAAGGGGGCAAGTTTATGTTTCACAGATGATATAGAAAAAGTCAGATTAGATAATAGAAAGAAAGTGATAAAAGTAAATAAAGTTGCAAAAGCATTGAATACTCTTGCAGAGTATCGCAGGCAATCAATTAATGGTAAATTGATTGGAATTACAGGGAGTGTAGGTAAAACAAGTACTAAAGAGATGCTGAAACTAGTTTTATCAAATTGTGGCAAAACATTTGCTAGTACAAAAAATTTTAATAATCATTATGGAGTGCCGTTATCGCTTATAAACTGTCCTAAAGATGTTGATTTTTGTGTATTGGAATTGGGTATGAGTAATAAAGGAGAAATTTTAAATCTTACTAAAATAGCAAAGCCTAACATATCGATTATTACTAATATACATCCAGTGCATCTTGAATTTTTTGCTTCAACTGAAGATATTGCATATGCAAAATCAGAAATTTTTGAAAATATGCAGCAGCCTGGATTTGCTATTTTAAATGAAGGATCTTTGCATTTTAATATTCAATTAAAGCAGGCTAAAAAATTTGGATTAGAAATTTTTACATTTGGAAAAGATGATAAATCGATTTGTTATATAAATGATATAATTTATGATCAAAATGTTAAGAGAGTAAAGATCAAATGTTTTAATCAAGATTATGAACAAAATTTTGATAAAAATGCTGGAGATCACTTAATATATAATTCTTTAGCAATATTTATTTGTGCTAATGTTTTAAATGTTGATTTAACGAAAGTACAAAATGCTCTTATAAATTTTAAACCTCAATCAGGGCGTGGTGAATTGATAGAATTACAAGGACATATTAAGCTTATTGATGAATCATATAATTCAAGCCCTGAAGCACTTTCATCAGCAGTCAAAAATGCATTATCTTTAAAAAAAACTAATGGAAGAATTTTAGCAATATTAGGTGATATGAAAGAGTTAGGTGCAAAAGAAGTAGAATTTCATAAAAATATCAATATTGATGGAATAGATAAAGTATTTTGTGTAGGAAAGTTAATGAAAAATTTGTATGATAATTCTGCTGAAGAAGTAAAAGGTGCTTATGAAGAAAATTCAGAGGAAATGTCAAAAATTATTAATGATTATATAAAAGAAAATGATATAATATTAGTTAAGGGGTCGCTAAGTATGCAAATGAAATCAATAGTTGATTCAATAAAAAATAAATGGACAAAATGAATAAAAATATAATTTCAATTACAGATTCTGCAGCAGAGCATATAAAAAGTCTTTTAAAAAAAGACAATAAAAAACCAATTGGTATAGGGGTTAATATTGAATCTGGTGGTTGTTCAGGTAGTAAGTATAAATTTGAATATGTTTATAAAAAAAAGGAATTAGATGAAGAAATAATAGATAAAGGAGTGAGTGTTTTTGTTAACCCAAGCACAGTATTAAAAATTTTTGGAACAAAATTAGATTACGTAGATGAGAAGATAAAATCGGGTTTTGTTTTTATCAATCCTAATGAAAAGGGAAAGTGTGGATGTGGTGACTCTGTTTTATTGTAATTACCATATTAATCTATAGTTAAGAAATGAATGCATAAATTGAAAAATTAAAGTTGATGTAGTGATTTAATCTTGAGAAATAATTCTAATATGAAGAATTAAAAATGATTATTGTTGAACTTAAATTTTATAGAAATAATACTTCAATATACCAAATCTTAGGAGCAATATTTCAATATATAAGAAGAAAAAGATAAATGATTACTTATAAAAATATTAAATTTAATATTGACAAGTTATTTTTAATTTATATATTGGCTCATTAGGTAAAAACAAAAATAGGTAATAATGATAGCAAATCCACTTACGTCCTCGCAGGACTTTTATGATCGAACTGATCTGGTTATATCAGCATCAAGCTTTCAAAAGACCTTAATTTTATTAAGGTCTTTTTTTTTGGGCAAAAATTTTATTGAGACACATACTCAAAGTAGATTAAGCATACTTGCAGCATGTGAAGATCCAAAAACAATACAAACATTTCACTATCAAGGTCAAGACTGGCCTTTGCCACAAACTGGTCAGATGTGGCTTGAATATGAACTGCTTAGCAAACCAGATGTAGCTGGATATTTTTGTCTCTCAACATCTTATAGAAGTGAGCCAAATCCTATTCCTGGCAGACACAAGACTATTTTTCCTATGTTTGAGTTTGAATCTCATGGAAATTTTGAAGATTTAAAAAAAATGGAAAAGGAATTAATTGCTCATTTAGGGCTTCAGGATATTGATAAAATTCCTGAAAAAAATATTTAGATATGGCAAAAAAATATGACACAGATGAGATAAAAAATGAGCATGAAGCTATGATGTTTGAGGAATTTGGTCCAGCACTTTTGCTAACACATTTTCCACTTGCAACAAGTCCATTTTGGAATATGCAGATGATTGGTGATATCGCAAATAAAATTGACGTTATTATTGAAGGTCAAGAAACAATAGGAAGTGCTGAAAGGTCTACTGATCCTGAAAAGATGTATGAGATTTTTCATACAATTAGTAATGGTGAATATGCTAAATTATTATATAACAAAGTAAGCGCTAAAATAAGGGCATCTAGGCAAGAATAAAAATAAGTGGTAGAACAAAAGCCTAAAAAAATAGAGGCTAATGATGCTATTAGAAAAAAAGAATAAGTAATGAAAAATGGAAAGAGCTAGTAGAAGAATATAAAAAAAGTAATGTAAGTAAATATGAATTTTGTAAGCAAAAGAATGTGCCGAGAAGTACATTTTATAAATGGCACAGAATTCTTGTAGAAAATAAAAGAAATACAGTAAAAAATAAATTTATACCAATAAGAGTGAAAGAATGCGAAGAAGAAAGAAGTGAAGAAATAAAATCAGAGATGATAATAGAAAGTAAAAAGGGGATAAGAATAGGGTTTAATAAAGGATGCAAAATAGAAGAGATTAAAGCGATAGTAGGAATTTTAGAATGTTAATAGGAAGTATAAGAACCAAAATATTTATATATAATCAAGCATGTGATATGCGCAAATCAATAGATAAGCTTAGTCAGGTAG
>NZ_RXFM01000109.1 GCF_003953955.1 Candidatus Aquarickettsia rohweri
TCAATCAATAAGCCATTATCTAAAGAAAACCAAATAGAAATTAGGCAGAACAAATATCTCAACAATAGGATAGAAGGCGATCACAGATTTATAAAGAAACGAACTAGGCCGATGCTTGGCTTCAAATCCTTTAGAAGTGCCGCCAGAACTATTGCGGGAATAGAACTCTTGCACATGATTAAAAAAGGACAACTTGCTGACAATGACAATTATAATTCTGACTTTGATAAATTTCTTTCACTAGCTGCTTAATGGAAAAATCTATAAATAATTTAAAAATTTTACACCATATTACAGATGCGACAGAGCCAAAATAAAAATATTTGTTCACCAATAGATTTAATAATCTTTTTATCATGTAATTATGCAACAATACTTAATAATAAAAAGATAAGAGGAGAATTAACATCAGGCAATAATAGTGATTCAAGTATATTATTTGCACAAAAAGGGTTGGAACATGAGGGGAATTATCTAAAAAAACTAAAAGAAAATGGTCAAGAGGTAATAGAAATATCTAAAAATCTTAATCCTGAAGAACGAATAGCTAAAACTAATAATGCGATGAAATTAGGAGTAGATGTAATCTATCAAGCCGCATTAAATAATGAATTATGGAGGGGAGATTCGGATTTTTTAATAAGATGTAATAAAATCTCACAATTAGGTAATTATAGTTATGAAGTTTTAGATACTAAGCTATCAAAAAGAGTAGAGGTCAAGCATATAATACAATTATGTGTTTACTCAGAGCTTCTAAGCTATGTTCAAGGTAATATGCCAAAGGAAATGCATCTTTATTTAGGAGATAATCAACGTTATAGTTTTAAAATTACTGATTATATTTATTATTATAATTCTACTAAAGAAGAATTTTTAAAATTTATAAGGAGTAGTAATCAAGATCTATATCCCGAACCTTGTAATCATTGTGACTTATGTGAATGGAAAGAATATTGTGCAGGAAAGTGGAAAAAAGATGATCATTTAAGTCTTGTGGCAAATATTACAAATTCACAAAGAGAAAA
This sequence comes from Candidatus Aquarickettsia rohweri, assembly GCF_003953955.1. GTDB lineage: Bacteria > Pseudomonadota > Alphaproteobacteria > Rickettsiales > Midichloriaceae > Aquirickettsia > Aquirickettsia rohweri. Next base: position 1,029 of record NZ_RXFM01000109.1, read on the forward strand.
GCTCAATAAATTTGGAATTAATACTGTAAAAGAGTTAGCAGAAATAGAAGAAAAAACAGTAATTCCAAATATAAACAAGGAAGTTTTTTCAAGATTGAGGGAGCAAGCAATATTACAGAATTATAAAGCAATAACAGGAAAAGATAAATACCAAATTATTTCACAATCCAGAGGAAAAGGCTTTGAACGCATATCAAAGATAAATCCAGGTGACTTATTTTTTGATATGGAAGGAGATCCACTTTATCCTGATGGTTTAGAATATTTATTTGGAGTTTATTATAAAGAAAATAATAAAGAGATATTTAAAACATATTGGGCTCATGATCATGAAGAAGAGAAGGAAGCATTTGTCAGCTTTATGGATTTTGTAAGAGCTCATTTAAAGAAATATCCAAATGCTTATATTTATCATTATAACCACTATGAAACTACAGCTTTAAAAAGATTATCTTGCAGATATGGGGTATATGAAGATCAATTGGATAACTTATTAAGAAAGAAGAAGTTTATAGATTTATATATGGTTGTTAGAGAAAGTATACGCACTTCAGAGCCTGGTTATTCAATAAAGAATTTAGAGGTATTTTATATGGATAAACGAGCCAATACTGTTGCAACAGCTGCAGATAGTATAGTTGTATATAATAAATGGAGAGAAACAGGAGAAGAGAAATTACTAAAGGAAATAGCTGACTATAATGAAATAGATTGTAAATCAACATATTTATTAAGAAATTGGTTAATTACTCTTAAACCAGAAGATACAAGTTGGTTTGAAGGATTAGGGGATAATGAAAATCCTGAAGAGGTGAAAGAAGAAAAAAAAGATTGGGAAAAACAATATGATGAGTATAAAAATAAATTAGAAAACCTATACTTAGAGAATGAAGAAAAGAATCTGATGTATTTATTAGAATTTCATAATAGGGAAGCTAAGCCTCAGTGGTGGAATATATTTGATCGTCAAAATAAGTATGAAAGTGAAATCATAGAAGATGTAGAATGTTTAGGAGGACTCAAGTTGATTGGTGAACCACAGCAGGAGAAAAGATCACTTGTTTATATATATGAGTATCCAGAGCAGGAAACTAAACTTAAAAAAGGTAGTAGTATTTTTAATACAGAGACGGTGGAGCAGGTTGGAAGTGTAATTGATATTGATGAAGTCAAAAGACATGTAAAAATAAAACGAGGTATGGCAAAAGAAAAATTGCCTCAAATGTTATCAGTTGGTCCTGGTGGTCCAATTGATAGTAAACTTTTAAGATCTGCAGTATATCGTTTTGCAGATAAGATGATTCAGAGTAAAGATGTTAATAATTGTATTAGTGATTTACTTAAACGGTCAATTCCAAAGATTAAAGGTAAAAATCCAGGTGATGCGATAATAATCTCAGACAACTTACAGAATGAAGTAATACAAGTAATAATCAATATGGATAGAAGTTACTTATTTATACAAGGTCCCCCTGGTACAGGAAAGACATATATAAGTAGTCATATTATAGTGGAGCTAATGAAACAAGGTAAGAGGGTAGGGGTTACTTCTAATTCACATAGAGCAATACATAATTTATTAAGTAGAATTGAGAGTGTGGCAAAGGAAAAAGATTTTTCTTTTTCAGGTATAAAAAAAGCAAGCACAAGTAATAAAGAAACATATTTTGAAGGTAGTTATATTAAAAATGAGACAAAAACTAATAATATATCATTAGAAGCTAATTTATTAGCAGGTACAGCATGGTTATTTGCACATGAATATTTTGTTGATCAATTAGATTATCTATTTATAGATGAAGCTGGACAAGTAGCACTTGCTAATGTTGTTGCAATGTCAACTTCAACAAAAAATCTTATATTAATAGGTGACCAAATGCAATTAGGACAGCCTGTACAAGGTACGCATACGGGAGATTCTGGATTATCTGTATTAGAATATCTGCTTGGTAATAAATCTACAATACCAATAGAGAGAGGAATATTTTTATCAGAGACAAGAAGATTAAGACCTAGTATATGTAAGTTTATTTCTGAAACATTTTACGACGGTCGTTTAATTGCTCATAAAGATACAATTAATAGGATACTTAATTTAAAAAACTGTGGCCTTCCTAATGAAGGAATTAAATTTATTGATGTGGAGCATGAAGGTTGTTCTCAAAAAAGTATAGAAGAGGGTAATGTAATAAATGAAATATATAATCAATTGCTAGATCAAGAAATTGACGATAGTGGAATGATAAGGCAAATTACAGAAAAAGATATTTTAGTAGTTACTCCTTATAATGTACAAGTAAATTATTTGCGGTCTATATTACCTAAAAATGCAAGGGTAGGGACAGTAGATAATTTTCAAGGACAGGAAGCTCCAATAGTAATAATTTCAATGGTTACATCTAGTGCAGAATATTTACCAAGAAATATAGAATTTCTTTTTAGTAAAAATAGACTCAATGTTGCAATATCAAGAGCGCAATGTTTGGCAATTATTATTGCTAATCCAAAGTTATTAGAAGTACCTTGTAAAACCATTGAACAAATGAAAATGGTTAATAGTTTTTGTAGGGCTTACTCAGAAAGTTAGATGAGCCAACTTATAGTTATAGCTGGTTTAATTTACAAATTCACAATTTGATAAATATTACTAGATTACTTTGTAATATGGGAATATTATTCCTAATATAAGAGGTAAAATGATTAAGCGTTTATTATTCAACTTAATAAGTGAATCTTTTGAAGCAACGCCTATATGTGCTTTATTAGAACTTTGTTGCCAACAATTCTTTTATATCTAGAAAAGGTTTCTTCGACTTTCAGCCTATTGCCATAGTTTTTACTACTATCTTTGGGTGGATTAATAAATCTGTAAGCGCTAAAATAAGGGCATCTAGGCAAGAATAAAAATAAGTGGTAGAACAAAAGCCTAAAAAAATAGAGGCTAATGATGCTATTAGAAAAAAAGAAAAAAAGAATAAGTAATGAAAAATGGAAAGAGCTAGTAGAAGAATATAAAAAAAGTAATGTAAGTAAATATGAATTTTGTAAGCAAAAGAATGTGCCGAGAAGTACATTTTATAAATGGCACAGAATTCTTGTAG
>NZ_RXFM01000110.1 GCF_003953955.1 Candidatus Aquarickettsia rohweri
CTACAAGAATTCTGTGCCATTTATAAAATGTACTTCTCGGCACATTCTTTTGCTTACAAAATTCATATTTACTTACATTACTTTTTTTATATTCTTCTACTAGCTCTTTCCATTTTTCATTACTTATTCTTTTTTTCTTTTTTTCTAATAGCATCATTAGCCTCTATTTTTTTAGGCTTTTGTTCTACCACTTATTTTTATTCTTGCCTAGATGCCCTTATTTTAGCGCTTACATAGAATCTAAAAAACCATCTAATGCAATGTTATATAGCTTAGGTTTTGGATATAAGGTTAATGATAAACTCTCTACATATCTAGATTACACCAACTTTAGAAATATGGATAATAAACTTACTAATGAAACAGATACCTATCAAAATAAAGTACGTGCAGACTTATTTAAGTTAAATTTCCAATATAATTTCAATGATAACAATAACCTTTCACCATATTTAACAGCTGGAGCAGGCATGTCACTTAACAATTTTGGAAAACATACAATAACAAATACCGCTGGCGTTATAACTGATGAAGTACTTCCACATAAAAATAGTCAATTTGCATGGAATGTTGGTGCAGGCATTAATTACAAAATAAATAAAAAAGTAAGCTTAGACACTAATTATAAATATGTAAATCTTGGAAATATAGAAGCAAAGTATCATGTTGATGAAAATTCAATATTAAGAGAGCAGAACTTAAGCGGCAAATTTCAATTACATACTGTAAATGTAGGATTAACTTATCATTTTAATTAATTAGGAGAAAGAAATGCATAGATCAAAAGAAGAACTTAGAGAAACAGCGCTTTACAAGGGAAAGCCACAGTCAAATAGTACTATAATATATAGAAGTGTCCCTTCTGATTCAACAACTGAATTAAATAAAGCTAAATCAGAAAAAAATGAGTTAGAAAACAAACATAAAGAATTAAAAGTAAAACACGAGTATTTAACCAAAGAAAATACCCAACTTAATAATGAAAAAGTTAAATTAGAAAAAGAAGTACAAAGTTTAAAATTAAATGATCGTTGTGAAGAAGAAATTGATAAAGCTATAAAAGAAAATTGTCACGATAGAGAAACTAATACACCAAAAAACATAAAAATATCAACACCAGTTTTCGATAAATTAGACCCTAAAATTGACAGCATTAAATCTGAACATAAAGTTGAAGATGATAATATTATTCATAAAGATTAAAACACAACTTGTTATGGTAAAGTAGACAATAAATTAGAAAAAAAAGTAAATGATAAATGCCATAAAATTCACCATCTTCATAAATTAATGGATTCACTTGGCGTGGATAAAGATGAAAAAGGCCAAGTAGATGAAGGTCATAAAGAATTTTCAGATTTTATAGATAGCAGTAATTTAGATATAAAGCATAGATTAAGTTTTAATAAATTATATGATGATTATGATTATACTTGTAAAAAAGGAAATAAAGTACCGATTGAAAAAGCTACTGCAATAAAATACAAATATGCCAATAATTCTGCAAATGATAAAGAATGCTTTAAAATAAGCGACAAAAAAATTACTACTTATGGTGACAATTCTTTTTCAGATGAATGTGCGCCCATAATTGCTGCCTATAAAGCATTACAGGATAGAAACATCCCTCATTACAGTGGCTGTGATCTTAAAGACTATGATGATGAAAATATTCACGAACTATTAAAGCCTAATGATGCGGAAGACAATATAGACAGTAATATCTAAGCAAAATGCAAGCACTGAATATTATGGATCACCAAAGTTGGGATTGGCGTCCCTCCCTCGTGATGACTGTTGCAAATGTTGTCATTGCGAGGATGCCATAAGCATCCGTGGCAACCCAGTAAAGTTTCAACAAAATGCAAATGTGACAACAATTCTGGATCACCACGCCCCTGGGGGGCTCGTGATGACTGTTGTAAACGTTGTCATTGCGAGGATGCTATAAGCATCCGTGGCAATCAATAAATAAAACACCTTTGTATTTATGTTAAATTAATATTCTTCTCCTTAAAATAAACATCTTTATCAAATATTTTTAACAAAATTTCTAACTCTTCCACTACTATCTCATTTGAATTAACAATAGAGCTTTCATATTCATCTGCAATTGGCACTAAAGATGAATGTGATAGTGAATCAAAAAATCTAAATCCAGTTTCACCACTCTGTCTGAACCCTAAATAATCACCACTACCTCTAAATTCTAAATCTTTTTCTGCTATCTTAAATCCATCAGCAATACTACATAAAATACTTAACCTTTTTTTTGACTCTAAACTTAATTTATTTCCATATAATAATATACAATAAGACTTTAAAACTCCTCTTCCTACCCTACCTCTTAACTGATGAAGTTGTGATAAACCAAATCTCTCAGCATTTTCAATAACCATAACTGTTGCTTCAGGAACATCAACTCCAACTTCAATTACTGTTGTTGAAACTAACACTAAAATTTCCCCACTTTTAAATTTTTGCATCACTTCATCACGCTCTTCTATTTTCATTTTTCCATGAATCATAGCAACCTTATCACATAATTTTTCATCAAGTAATTTAAAACTTTTTTCAACATAAGATAATTGTAATTTTTCAGATTCCTCGATAAGTGGACATACCCAATATACCCTCTCATCTTTTTCAATTACTAATTTCAGCCTCTCTACTAGCTCTATTATTTTTGATTTTGATAACATACTAGTCGCAATTTCCATATTTGATCTTGGCTTTTGCTTTATAATGCTTACATCCATATCACCATAATTTAACATATTAATTGTCCTTGGGATTGGAGTAGCAGAAAGCATCAACAAATCCACATTATCACCTTTTTGTAATAAGTTTAACCTTTGCTTTACACCAAATCTATGTTGCTCATCAATAATTACTAAGCCTAAATCTTTGAATAATACTTTTTCTTGAAATAAAGCATGAGTACCAACTACTAGATCAACTTCTCCTAAACTTAAATTTTCTAATACTTTTTTCTTCTCAGAACTTTTTAAACTTCCAACTAATAAATCAACTTTTACACCCAAGCTTTGAGTATAACATATAATATTTTTCCAGTGCTGTTGAGCTAATATTTCTGTTGGAACCATTAATGCAACTTGTTTCTTAGCCTCAATAGCATTTAATGCAGCGCATATCGCTACAACAGTTTTACCACATCCAACATCACCCATAAGTAATCTCAACATCTTCTTATTATCTAATTGATCCTGAGAAATCGCATCTATAGCTATTTTCTGCTCTTTAGTTAGACTAAATTTCAGCTCAGCTAAAAAATTTGAGGCTAAGTTACCAATAAATTTAATTGATTTACTTGATTTGTTTTGTAAATTTTTTCTCAATACCTTAAGACATAACTGATTTGCTAGTAATTCGTCAAATGCAATTCTTGATCTCGCTACCTTAATATTTTCTAAATTTATTTTTAATGGAAAATGTAATTCTCTAATAGATTCAGAAAATGTTTTCCACTTATATTTTTTTAGTAAATCTTGAGGCAACCAATCTTTACAATATGGTAATGTCTGTGTAATTTTTTTTACCAAATATGAAATCAATTTCGAAGTTATGCCTTGCACCTTTGGATATACTGCCTCCATATTAAGAACTTTAAATTTCTCGTCTGATCGAACAACTATATCTGGATGAATTATACAATAAACTCCATTTTGAATAACAATCTTACCACTAATAATAAGATGGGTCCCTGCAATAAAATATTGCCTTATATATAAAGGTATTTTATTGAAATATATCAACTCAATAGAGCCTGTTTGATTTTTACACAATATTTTGCTTGGAATTTTTGAATAATATTTATCTCTAATATCAACTTCTATAACTTCTAAAGATAAAGTAACTAAATCACCATTATTAATGTAAGCGCTAAAATAAGGGCATCTAGGCAAGAATAAAAATAAGTGGTAGAACAAAAGCCTAAAAAAATAGAGGCTAATGATGCTATTAGAAAAAAAGAAAAAAAGAATAAGTAATGAAAAATGGAAAGAGCTAGTAGAAGAATATAAAAAAAGTAATGTAAGTAAATATGAATTTTGTAAGCAAAAGAATGTGCCGAGAAGTACATTTTATAAATGGCACAGAATTCTTGTAG
>NZ_RXFM01000111.1 GCF_003953955.1 Candidatus Aquarickettsia rohweri
CTACAAGAATTCTGTGCCATTTATAAAATGTACTTCTCGGCACATTCTTTTGCTTACAAAATTCATATTTACTTACATTACTTTTTTTATATTCTTCTACTAGCTCTTTCCATTTTTCATTACTTATTCTTTTTTTCTTTTTTTCTAATAGCATCATTAGCCTCTATTTTTTTAGGCTTTTGTTCTACCACTTATTTTTATTCTTGCCTAGATGCCCTTATTTTAGCTCTTACAAAGAAACATAGATTTAGCCTAAGAATTATCTAAATTTTTTGCAGTTTAGTTAAATGTAATGTATAATTCCTACCTAATAATATATTGAGTACACAATGACATCAAAAGCCACTGAGCCTAATTCGATGGCAGTACAAAAAGCAATAGACAAGATTCTACAAGAATCTTCGACCATAACCAATAAGCTTTCCACTTCACATTATATTCCAAAAGAAGAGCCAGAATTTAGCGAATTGAGAATATATGATTCCATAATAGATTTATACTATAGTAATTCAGCAATAGTAAAATTATTTAAAGCAATTGCTATTTCGGCTATTATTTACTATGTCAGCAATAAAATTATCTCTAAGTTGTCTTAGATAATGAATGGTTATCAAGATCAACTATATTCTGTAAATAGAGATGTTAGCTCTTTAGTAAGTGAAATGGGAGCAATGATGCAGGAGGAAGGATTTTTTATTGATTCTCCACCTCAGAGATTTATATATATATATATGGTCAAGAGATAGCAGATAGAGTATATAAATCAATGATTGAGTGGGAAGGAATGGACGATGAGGTAACAATATTGCTCAAGGGAAGTAATTTAAGAGAATCCGAAGTATTAAAAGCAGGTTTGATGCTAGGTTATTCAGATTTATATATTGATTATAGAATACACAGTGTATTATCTTATTTTTCTAAAATTTCTACAGGTGGATATTTGTCATATGAGGTCTTAAAGTCAAAACTTTATTATACTAGAAAAATTTCTGAAGTGGATCATATTGACTACTGTAAGGTACTAGCGGATATGGAAGATAAAAATGCAGGTCGATTTTTGGCTGCAATTGATGTGGCAAATATGGACACTAAGAAAATACTTTGCCAGCATCAACAGCAACAACAAAAGCATGAGGAAAATTACTTAAAGCTTGTAGATATGATTGGTAAATTACAAACAGATGCACCCATTATAGGTGACAAGATTTGTGATGCATACACTGATATGTTGTCATGTCCAAATTTAGATATATAATAATTTTGATGTAAATATAAAAAAGCTAATATTATTGGAAAAATATTATTGAGCATAAGACTTTATTACATTACTACGTGTTTCTTAATCAACATTTTATATTACTAATTCTAAATTTGTTGTGTTCCTAATGAGGTGCTCAAATTTGCCGCATAATTATGATATTTTTTTATTAAGTTATTTTATTATAACTATCTTCCTTTCTTATTTCAGCATCAACTAAAAATTGACAATAGTCTTTTTAATTTTTTGATACATAAATAAAACATATAAATACTCTCTTGACTTTTTATTTTACAAATTTATGATATGTAATCAATTAATTCTTTGTTTACTCCAAATTATTAAAATGTTTAACGTATATAACACTCAAAAAGAGAAGGAACTTGTACAATTATTAGAAGAAGTAATAAAAAAAGATGTATATGAAATCATTAGGGTTAGAACTTTAAAAAATAGTAGAGAAAAAAAATGCCAGATTATGATAGATAAAGTGGATGATACTCAAGTTGGAATTGCAGATTGTGAGAACGTTAATAAAGTAATAATAGAGATTTTAAAATTAAATGATCTTGGATTAAGTGATTATACTATAGAGGTTAGTTCTCCTGGTATAGATAGGCCATTAACTAGATTAAAAGACTTTATAAAACATAAAGGCAAATTAATTAAAATTAATACTTTATTTAAAGTGTTAGATAAAAAAAATTTTAAAGGGTATATAGAAGAAGTAAAAGATGAGTATATTTTAATGAAGACAAAAGATGAAGATGATATTATAACTATAAGATTTGATTCGATTTTAGAAGCTTACTTACAATATGAACATAATATAAATTAATTTTGGGTATGAAAAATAAAAATTTTGGTGGAAATGAAATACTACATGTTGCAGAAGCTGTAGCAAGAGATAAAGGAATATCAAAAGAATCTATAATTGAAGCTCTTGAAGAAGCAATGGCGATAGCAGCTAAAAGAAAATATGGTGCTAATATTAAGGTTAAGGCTCATATTAATAGAAACTTGGGGAATATTGAACTTTATAGAGAAGTGCTAGTTGTTAAAGATGGTTTTATTTCTGATAATACTAGAGATGAAAATAACGAAGAAGTTAAAACTATTGAGATTTCTAAAGCACTAGAAACTGATACAGATATTAATGAAGGAGATGTGATTAAACAAATTTTACCACCACTAGAAATTGGAAGATTAAATGCTATATCTGCAAAACAAATTATAATTAACAAAGTTAAAGAGCTTGAAAAAGATAAAGTTTTTGAAGAATATAAAAATAGAGTAGGTGAAGTATTAAATGGTGTTGTAGAGAAGATTGAAACAGGTGGATATATTGTTAAGCTTGGAAGTGCTGAAGCAATATTAAAGAAAGATCAAACTTTAAAAACAGATTTTTATAAGCTAGGAGATAGAATAAGGGCTTGCTTAGCTAAGTTAGATAAAGAGTCTAATGGACCTATATTAATTTTATCTAGAACCCATAAAGATTTTGTCACTCAATTGTTTAAGCAAGAAGTGCCAGAAATATATGACAGGATTATAGAGGTAAAAAATATTGCGAGAGATCCTGGATCTAGAACAAAAATAGCAGTATACTCTTCTGACCCATCAATTGATCCAGTTGGTTCATGTGTAGGTATGATGGGTGTAAGAGTTCAAGCAATTATAAAAGAGCTTAAAGGTGAGAAAATTGATATTGTTAAATGGAGTGATGATCCAGCTACATTTGTGGTCAATTCATTAGGGTCATCAATTAGAGTTTCTAAAGTAATTATTGATGAAGAACAGAATAAGATCGAGATAATTGTACCTAAGGAAGATCAAAGTCAAGCTATTGGTAGAAGAGGGCAAAATATAAAATTAATATCAGAATTAGTAGGTTGGAAAATTAATATAACCACTGAAGAAATAGAGTCAACTAGAAGGCAAGAGGAATTTAATAGCATTACAAAGTTATTTATGGAAGTGTTAAATTTAGAAGAAATTTTAGCCCAGTTACTTGCTTCTGAAGGTTTTTTAAATATTAAAAGTTTAGCTGATGCAGATATAAATTCTGTTGCAAATATAGAAGGTCTTGATGAAGAAATTGCTAAAGAGTTGATTTCTAGGTCTAAAGAGTATCTAGATGCTCAGAAGCAAAAGGATAATGATTCTGATTTAACCAATGGAGATAACTAAAAAATGATAGAGAAGTTAGTTAATACTTTTTTAAAGTTTAAGTTAAAGATATAAGTAAATCTTATTTATCATTTGTATGTACAGTTTATTCATGTGCTGCAATTATATGCTTTTATTTTTGTATCTTTTGCAAATATTTTAATACCAGAATATGTCAATTTTAAAGAGTTAGCTAAATACAAATCTTTGTAAACGCTAAAATATCCCCATCTTGACAAGTATTATCCGCCTTTCTTTGGGTTTCTTAAGTTTTTTGATAATTCTAAAAAAAATTTAATTTGATGATATTTTTTTATCAATATTATATGGAAGTAAATTTACTAACTCTTTTGGATCAGAATAATCATGAATATGATTCAGCAAATATTTTAAATAATCATAAGGATTAATCTTATTTACTTTGCAAGTTTCAATAATACTATAAATATTTGCACTAGCTTTAGCACCCTTAGTTGTTGCACAGAACATCCAATTTTTTCTGCCAACTGCAAATGGTTTTATAC
>NZ_RXFM01000112.1 GCF_003953955.1 Candidatus Aquarickettsia rohweri
TTCTTTTTTTCTAATAGCATCATTAGCCTCTATTTTTTTAGGCTTTTGTTCTACCACTTATTTTTATTCTTGCCTAGATGCCCTTATTTTAGCGCTTACTTATTTGCAATAGTTTCTGCTCTCTCTTTAGAATATATCTTAGATATCGCAGTCATATCTTACATCCCCAGTACAAAACACCCACCATAAGACCTCGCTGTTGTAAGTCCATCTATTAAATTTGGTATAGGATTATCAAAATATCCTAACTCATCTATTATAAACCATATCTTTGGTTTGTTGCTTCCTTCACTCAAAGATCTCATTGCATTAATTGCTATATCCATCTGCGCTGTAATAAGTGGGTTTAAATCTCTCTTAGCTTCTGCTTTAGATGCTAAAAACAAAAATCCATTTTGTCCCTTTTTTATTCCATGTATTACTTAAAACCCAATCCCTAATAGAAAAACAATTCTCATTACTTCTATATAATTTAAGCGGTCTTAAATAGGAGCTCAATATCATTAATACTGAAAGTGCAGCCTTTTCTATCCCTTCATTCATAATCTTCTCTGCATAGGTGCTTTTTAACATTTGCTGCAACTTTCCTATATCCGTTTTTAATAACTTATCTGCAAACTCTGCCAACGATATATCATTATTTGCATAAATATTAGCCATTTCTGTAAATACTACTCTCGCTGCATCAGTCCATGTTGGATCCTGTGAATCAACAGGTATTAATGATTTTGCAATCGTTGCAAAACCTGTAAGTGCTGTTGTTTCTTTAAATATTGACCAATTTCTTCCTCTTTGATCTAATGGATTTAATATTGTATCTGTATCCTTTCTATAACAACTCTTGATATAATCACCCTTAACATCTACTATAATAGCTTTATCTCCTCTCTCATGTATAGAAAATAGCAATTCCTTTATTACTGATGTTTTTCCAGACCCTGTAGACCCTAGGATCATAGTATGAGACTGCTCCCCTGATGTATAGGAATCTGGACTACCTGTAATAGGATATGGTATTTTTATTATTGGTAATGGTTTATATCTAAATTTTGTATTATGCCTGACTATTTCTTTTTTAAGCTTTTTGAGTGGGATTAAAAATACTCCTCTTAACTCTAAACTTGCTGTTTTCCTTTTTCCTGATCTAAAAAAATATACGAGTACTAGTAAAATCACTAACCCAGATGTAACACCACCAATTGTTAAGCCTTTATAAAAAGTTGTTTCTAATTTCTCTCCTAATCTATTGAGTATTGGGTTTTCTTTTGCATATTTTACTTTTTGTACCCTCTTATATCCATAATCTGTATAATACTCTACTTCTGCATTATCATTAAATGCTATATCTCTTTTTATATATGCTCCTATATTCTTCCATTCAATAGGGTTTATATCTGTATAAAATGTATATCCTAATGCAATAACTATAATTAATAATATAAACCTTATCAGTATCTTCCATACCTGTAGGTTCATTCTTACGGAATGTATTGCTAATTGGCCACCTTTTACAAAATTACTCATCTTATTTACTCTATCACTTAATTCTCATCTTTAAATATATCACTCATAATCTTCCATAATACTTGTCTCCCAAATTATATGACTATATTCCTGCATATTAATGTGAAGTCTAAGTGGTGATATATTCTTTAAAAAATACTTATCTTTTCTTAATTCTTCCCATATCTCAGTTACTATAAATTCACATGGACAATTATTTAATTCAGGTATTTTTGATTTATAAAGATATGGCTGGTTATATTTAAAATAATGGAATAATATTTTTGCTCTTGTGTCTGTAAGTTTTAAATTACTCATTGATTTTACTTTATCCACTAACTTATCTAGCTCTTTCATTTCCTTTTCAGTCAACCCTTTCTGTCCTTTTAGTGCAAATTCTCCTATCTTATACTTTATTTCTTTTAAATCTTTCTGGTTACGCTCAGCGTTCTTTATATGAGTTTGTACATCATGCTCTATGATGTATTCACATTCCTCTAATATTGGAATGAAATCCTTTTGCATTATTCTATAGTCATCTATCACTTTTTCTATATCACTGCTTACCTCAACTCCTTCTAAATAATTTCCATGCTGATCAACATATTTTTCATATTCCACTTGTTTTGAGATGTAGTTTTGCTTTAGTGCTATAACATGCTCTTTAGCTCTTTTTACCTTTTCTAAAACTTCTTTTTCTTCAGTTTTTTTCTTGATTTTAATCAGTGCCTCTTGTTTACGCTTATAACCCAATGTTTTATGTTCATCTAGTAAGCCAACACTCGCTCCTACATTTTCTAGGCCTTCCATAACAGTGCTAAATACCGTACTCACATAAATAGCTCTTAATATATAAAAAGAACTAACTATTATAGCTATTATTATTAGGATTTTCTTAACACTAAAAATTGGACTTATTGGTTTTGGCATTTTTACTGGATGCCTTTTTCCTATGTTTTTCTCTTCACGCTTTAGCTTAATCAAAAATTTAATTATTTTTGTGATCAAATCATTCCTATTCATCTTCCTCTCCTTCATCTATGTCATTCACATTTTTAGCCATCTCTTTTTCTAAATCTTCAATACTTGGCAATGACTCCTTGAATTTTTCTGGTAATATTTCACCTAATTTATATTCAGCTAAACATATAGGTTTTGAAATATCTCTAATTGCATATTCTGCTGCAACTTTGTTCTTTGATTTGCATAAAAGAATACCTATTGAAGGATTATCATCTTTATGTCTTAGTTTGTCATCAACTACTGATAAATAAAAGTTAAGTTTTCCTGTATATTCTGGTTTAAACTTGGTGTTTTTTAGCTCTATAACCACATAACATCTTAATTTCACATTGTAGAACAACATATCCATAAAATAATCATCTCCCCCTACTTCTAAGTGATACTGATTACCTAAAAAAGCAAAGCCGTCACCAAGCTCTAAAAGGAACTTTTGCATCTGTGCAATCAATCCTTTTTCAATCTCTCTTTCATGAGCATCATCAGTTACGTTGAGGAAATCAAAGCAATATGGGTCTTTCATCATGTTTTGAGCAAGATCAGACTGTAAATTTGGTAATTTAGCATCAAAATTAGTTATCGCTTCTCCTTGTCTTTTATATAAATTGCTTTCTATTTGCAAAACTAATACATTCCTAGACCAACCATGTTTTATTGTTTTTTTGATATAAAACTCTCTTTCTTCTTTATGTGATACTTTGTCTATAAGTGTAATGTTATGATACCAGGTTATTTGTGCAAGCACCTCTTGCACAAATTGATAATCCTTATATTCTGCTGCAAATTTACGCATATATTTAAGATTTCTTGTGCCTAATCCTTTCATTTCTGGAAATGCGCCTTGCAAATCCTTAGATAGCTTTTCTATTATCTTCGCACCCCACCCATGTTTTTCTTGGCTCTCAAGAATCTTTTGTCCTATATGGTGATAAAGTAATATCATCTCCTTATTTACACTTAAACTAGCTTTATAACGTGACTCCGCTACACGCTTTTTGAGATCTTTTATTAGTAAACTATACTCTTGATAAATTACTTCGTTCTTAGTCATTGTCTTTTACTCCAAAATCTTTGTACTCTTTTAATAACTGGATAAATATTGCGATTTCTGTATTACTATTAAGTAACTGATACCTCTCATCTGGGATTAGTATCCCTGTAACATTATCTACTTTTTTTACTTCAAAGTGCTTTTGTGCTTCTAGTATTTCTAATATTAGGTCTTTATATGGTAATAGGGCTTTCAGTGCAGATAAAGGTATAGAGCTACCATATCTTACGTTATAATCT